>JAFTUS010000009.1 GCA_017466125.1 Lentisphaeria bacterium
CCGGCGGCGCTGTGGCTATGGGGGAGTCCAGAGGGGGACGCCCCGCCCCCTCTGGTGGCGCAGCAACGTCGCGCCACTACATGCCTTTTCTTTGCCTACTTTCTTTTCCCGCCGAAAAGAAAGTAGGTCGCCGCCACTACATGCCTTTTCTTTGCCTACTTTCTTTTCCCGCCGAAAAGAAAGTAGGTCGCCGCCACTACATGCCTTTTCTTTGCCTACTTTCTTTTCCTGCCGAAAAGAAAGTAGGGTCGCCCCAGGTGTTATATTCGATTTCTTCGCCGATAGCGGCGATGGCGCGTTCCAGATTTTTGCGGGTATCGGCGGCGTTTTCGTCTGTGCCGGGTTTGTTTTCGTAGAGCAGATAATCTTTTCTGTGGACGAGGTCGCCGACGTTGGGCATGATGACGTTTGCACCGGCAAGCAAGCCCTGTTCTCTGCCGTCGGGAGCGAGGGTTTGCAGGGCGGTCGTGCTGGCAATGTTCACGTTGCGCAGAGCCAGACGTGTTGCGGCAATCATTTTCAATCCCAAAGATAAATCAGAGGGATAATCGGGATATTTTTCGCCAAGGGGGGTGGCATGGTGCGTGATATAGGGCCCCATACCGATCATATCGACCTTCTGCCGCCGGAAAAATTCAATATCATCGGCGAGGCTTTCCAGCGTTTGGCCGGGAAGTCCGCTCATTACGCCGGTGCCGACCATATAACCGGCATCTCTCAAGCGGTCGAGACAGGCTTTTCTTTCACTTAAAAGATGATCAGCCGGGTGCAGTTCCCGATAAAGTTTTTCGGAAGATGTTTCGATGCGGAGCAGATAGCGGTGTGCGCCTGCTGCGAACCAGCGTTTGTATGTTTCGAGACTCTGTTCACCGAGGGAAAGGGTGATGCCCAGTTCAAATCCGGGGAGAGCTTTGATTTTCCGCAGTGTATCTTCGATAAAGTCCACAAAGGCGGCATCGCAGCGTTCCCCAGCTTGTAAAACGAGTGAACCGTATTCAAATTTCTGCGTCAAGCGGGCGCACTCAAGAATTTCTTCCTGTGAAAGAGCGTAACGGCTGACGGCGGAGTTGCCTCTGCGTATTCCGCAATAGAAACAGTTTTTCGTACAGATGTTGGATATTTCCACAAGTCCCCGCAGGTGTACTTTTCTGCCGACCTCCCGGAGTTTCACGGCATAAGCGGCAGAAAAAATTTCCTTCAGGCTCTCCCTGTCAGAACAGGAAAGGACAAAGAGAATTTCTTCCCTTGAGATCCCCTCTCCTGCCAGTGCTTTCTGTTTTATTTTTTCGATCATAAATCACCCTCCCGGTTTATAAAATACCATGCGGAACAACTAAAACAAGTCAAAACATAAAAATATTTCAAAATACAGGTTGTTTTTCTTGTTTTTGTGTTATATATTTAATCAAAGACCAATTTATCAAACACAGGAGAGATATATGAAAAAGTTTTTGTTTGGGATGAGCGGAGCCGCTCTGATCGCTTTGGCCGCCGGATGCGGTCCGAAACTGGCACAGGTTGCCACCGGTGCTGACGAACTGGAATGGAAAGAGTTCGCCGCTGAAAACTATTCCGGCTACCGTCCGCCCCGTGTGACAAGTCCGGCGGAAAAGGACAAATACCAGGGCGAAGTCAATCTGTCCGGAGCAGCGGCAGAACCCGCTCCCCCCGCAGAGGAACCCGCCGCAGTTGCCGAAGAAAAACAAACGGAGACTGCCCCCGCTGTAACCGAAGAAACTCCGGCAGCCAAAGAAGAGACTGCGCCTGCCGCAAAGGTTGAAGAAGCCGCTCCCGCCGAAAAGAGAGAAGAGGCCGCTCCCGCCGCAAAAGAAGAAAAAACGGCTCCTGAAGCCGCCGCCGAAACCGCTCCGGTCAATGGAGAAGAGTACGTGGTCAAATCCGGCGACACGCTCTCCGGCCTTGCCAAGAAATTCTACAAGGACGGCAATTTGAGCGGAATTATTTTCAAGGCGAACAGCAATGTCCTCAAAGACCCCAACGCCCTGCGTCCGGGTATGAAACTGATCATTCCGAAAATGTGACCCGAACCGCAAAGGCGGCCTGAACCGGCCGCCTTTTTCTTCTTTTGAGGAGACTATGACAGAAAAACGTTTTTATTTCGATCAGGGTTTGACCTTACACATCGCCTGTGCGGGTGATGAGGTGCGCAATCTGCGCTTTCTGCAAAACCAGTTTCCGGTAAAACTTGTATCCAGAGAAAACTGGGTGGAGATCGCCGGAGAGGAGGAGGCCGTTGACCGGGTCATGGCGTTCTTTGAAGAACTTGCCCGCTTTTACCAAATCCGCCGCCACCAGATCGAAGCACGGGATTTTGAATTTCTGTGTAAAATTTTCAAAAACCGTACCGAACAGGATCTGAACGACCTCTGGAAAGAACGCATTTCTGTCAGCCCCAAAAAACGGGAGGTCATGCCCCGCTCCCGCCGCCAGATGGAGTACGTCCGCGCCATGCGCCGTCAGGATATGGTCTTCGGGATCGGTCCCGCCGGAACGGGCAAAACCTATCTGGCTATGGCAATGGCAGTGTCGGAATTTCTCAAAGGCAACGTCAGCCGCATCATCCTGACCCGCCCTGCACGGGAGTCCGGCGAAAACCTGGGCTTCCTCCCCGGTTCACTCGAAGAGAAGATCATGCCCTATCTGCGGCCGCTCTATGATGCCCTGTACGATATGATGACCACTGAAGAAGTAACGTCGCTCCTCGAACGCAATATCATAGAGATCGCTCCGCTTGCTTTCATGCGGGGGCGCACGCTCAACAATGCCTTCATCATCCTTGACGAAGCGCAGAATACGACTGTGGATCAGATGCTTATGTTCCTGACCCGCATGGGTTTCAACTCGCGCTGTGTGATCACGGGCGACCCCATGCAAACCGATTTGACCGGCAAAGAACGTTCCGGCCTGCGTCATGCCATTCATACATTGCAATCGATCCCGGAAATCAGTTTTACGTTCTTTGAAACAGGCGATGTAGTCCGCAACTCCCTGCTGGAAAAGATTATCCGCGCCTACGGCACCCCGGCAGAAAAAGAGCAGAAAGGCACAGAAAATGCTTGATTTTTTTTCCGACATGTTTGAATTCATCCGCTCCCGGCGGGAGATGCGCCGGAAAGGGGTGCTTGCCCCCAAACACAACATCCGAAAAGAGGATATCGGCGAACTGTTCGACCGTTCTCCGGCAGCAGGAATTTTCATACTTATCATGATTTGGATGTCCTGTGCCGTACTGCTGACCCTCTCCGGACACCAGCATCTTTCGGACTCCCGCTATCTTGTGGAAGGTCAGATCGCGCCGCGCAATCTGACCGCCGCATTTGACTTCACCGCCCCGGATTACGCAAAATTGGAACAGGAAGAAAAAAAAGTTCAGCGGGAACTGGCGGACTTTTTTGAAATATCCTCAGCCCGCAACGGGGAGATCCGGGCCAAATTCCAGATTTTTCTGCGCGGCGACAGAAGTTACGCCAACCTGTTTCCGGATCTGGCGGAACACCTGAAAAAACATCCGTTGGCCTCCTCCACGGATTTTTTGCAGAAACTGGATCAGGAACTGCAGCGCGGCATCTTGAGCAAAATTGAAAAATCCTCACGGCTGACCGGCAAAAATATCACCGTCATCGATACCCGGAACCGCCGCAAAGCCCCCCGCCCCGTCATGGAGATCCCGAACAGCCAGCAGGCAGCGGTCAAACTCGCCGCCGAATACAACAAGGCCCTTGCTGCCGATGCAATGCCGCCGTCAATGCAAAACGATCTTGCCAAATTGTTTGAACAGTTTATCGGTATTCAGGGCAACCTTGTTTTCGATAGAGATGTGACCCGGCAGGAGATGCAGACAAAACTGAAAAATCTTTCAGATGCCACCATCCAGATCGCCAAAGGAGATCTGCTGGTGCGCCGGGGCGAAAAGATCACTCCCGCACTCAGCAAACTGCTGGCAGAGTATGCAAAACAGGAAAATGAACGCTTTCTGCTCGATGATGAGATCACATTTTTCCTGCAAAACATGTTTTGGGCCTTCATACTGGTCACGTTCGCCAGTTTCTACCTCTATCATCTGCATCCGGAACTGGTCTGTTCCAACAAACGCCTTTGTCTGGTCGCTCTGGTGATGATCGGCGCATTGACAGTCAATTACGGTATCCTGCGGAGTTTCAACTTTCTGACGTCTACGCTCAGTTACATTCCGCCGGATTTTGTTCTGAACCTCGTTCCGTTTGCGCTGGCATCGGTCGTTCTTGCGGTCATATTCGGTTTCCGGGTCGCGCTGGCGGCGGGCTTTTTCATCGCCAGCGTCACGGCACTGATGCTGATTCCGGAAAAGGCATTTGCCGAAGCGATGAAAGGGGTGGCGATCTGCTCACTTTCTGCCTTGGCAGTGCGTTCAGCAACCAACTACCGTTCTTATTTTGTCCGCATCGTTTCGTCGGTCTTTCCGCTGACGCTGCTGCTGAATATTGCGCTGCTCCACAACCGGGAGGGCTGGAACTTGCACATTGCCGGAAGTTATGCCGTCATGGCTCTCGGAGGAGCAATCATCACCGGAATTATCGCCCTGCTCCTGATCTTCTGCTGCGAACTGGTCTTCAACGTGAGTACCAATATGGCACTGATGGTGCTTTGCGACTACAATCACCCGTTGCTGGAACGGCTGAAACGGGAAGCCCCCGGAACGTTCTTCCACAGTTTGATGGTAGCGACTCTGGTCGAAGATGCCGCCCGGGTCATCGGAGCAAATCCGCTGAAAGCCAAAGCCGGAGCCCTCTTCCATGACATCGGCAAACTTGCCATGCCGCTGTACTTTACCGAAAACAACGCCGAAAGCGGCAACCAGCATTTGAAATTAAATCCGCAGATGAGCAGTATCATTATCCGGGATCACGTCAAAGAAGGTCTGGTGCTGGCACGTCAGTATCATCTCTGCCGGACCGTCCGGGATGCGATCGCCCAGCACCATGGCAACGATCTGGTTCATTACTTCTACCGCCGCGCCGTGGAAGAGAGCAAATTCGATGGTTCACAGGTACTGGAATCGCAGTTCCGTTACAATGGTCAGCCGCCGCACGAAAAAGAACTGGTGATCCTCAGCCTTGCCGATGCCTGCGAAGCGGCGAGCCGTTCTCTGGATAAACCCAGTGCCGTCAATATCGAAAATCTGGTGAATAATATCGTAATGAAACGCTATCAGGACGGTCAACTTCAAAATGCAGATTTGAGTCTTTCAGAACTTGACCGGATCAGAATCAGTTTTATCAACACCCTCGTGAGCATGAAACACGGTCGGGTCGCGTATGAACAAAAAGGTGAAAACGATGATCAACTTGAGTTATTCGTGGGAGAGCAGACGGTATCCCCGACCGAAGAGAAGTGAACTGAAAAAACTTGCGGCCAAAGCCGCAGAACTTGCCGGTTTGCCGACAGATATGGATTGGGAACTGAACATCCGCTTTGTCGGAGACCGTGAAATGGCGCGTGCCAACGAAGAATTTGTAGGACACATCGGCACGACGGACGTCATTACTTTCAGTTATTTTGACGATGCCGAAAACCTTTTTCCCGGCGAAACGGCTGTGGAATTGATTATTTGCATGGATGCCGCCAAACGGGAGGGAGAAAGCCGTGAGGATTCCGATTATTCCCGTGAAATGGTGCTTTACCTCGTCCACGGTCTGCTGCACAGTGCGGGGGAAGACGATCTCTCCCCTGCCCCGCGCCGCCGTATGCGCCGCCGCGAAAACGAAGTTCTCGCAGGACTCTCCCCGGAATTTGATTTTCAAACGGTCTTTCCTTCCGCAGAACAATAAAGTTCAACGGCACCCCCGGACACGGTGATCATAACGAACAGTTACCCATTATCCATCTTTGCGCTTTTGAATACGCATATTGTGCATACTTAAAAAAATAACTTGCCGTATCAATAAGTAACAGCACTGCATTGGCAACCAGTACGGATTTGTACGGAATAGTACGGATAGGTACGGAGAAATGATTTTCAGCCCAGGCAATAAATTCTCTGAACTCTTTTTTACTGTTTATGCGGCTTTCCGCTGGAATATACAATTCAACGAAATGCACGGTAATATCATAAATCAACTGTGCCAGTTGAAAAGATTTCAATCTGCGGTACCCGCCCGATGGGAGTAATAACTCTCCGTTCTTATCCGTATCCATCCGTACTTCTCCGTATAAAATCACCGCTGCTCCGGAATGATCTCCAGCCAGTAGCCGTCGGGCACAGCGGTCATAACGGATAGTTACCCATTATTGTTTTTGCGCTTTTGAATACGCATATTGTGCATACGTTCAGAAAAGCCGCCGTTATCCAAAAATATGGCGGCTTTTTTCTCAATCTGCCGTTTCAAGAAATAACTTGCCGTATCAATAAGTAACAGCACTGCGTTGGCAACCAGTACGGATTTGTACGGAATGGTACGGATAGATACGGAAAAATGATTTTCAGCCCATACAATAAATTCTCTGAACTCTTTTTTACTGTTTATGCGGCGTTTGATAAACTCGAGATAGAGTAAATCATCTTTGAGCCACTGTTGTTCGCAGTGCTGTCGCAGATAATCCTGATAATCCAGTTTGAGTTCTTCCAGAGAAGCCCGGGCAACATTGTAAAGATTAAGTTCCAGTTTGGCGGATGTTGCGGCATCAACGGAACCTTCGGCAATATTCTGTACTCCGGAACGTGCCGCCTGTACCATTTGATCGCAGGTGCGGCTTTCCGCTGGAATATACAATTCAACAAAACGCACGGTAATATCATAAATCAACTGTGCCAGTTGAAAAGATTTCAATCTGCGGTACCCGCCCGACGGTAGTAATAAATCTCCGTTCTTATCCGTACCCATCCGTACTTCTCCGTATAAAATCACCGCTGCTCCGGAATGATCTCCAACCAGTAGCCATTGGGCACACTTGTCATAACAGATAGTTCCCCATTATTCATCTTTTAGACGCTTGCGGAGCGACGCACTTTGGAGCAAAGCGAATAATAGGCAACATTGTAATCTTTGCCATCGGCGGCAGTTGTTAAATAAAACTTAACAACTGAATTTTCTTGCAACTCATTATCTGCAAATATGTTGGATATATGAGTTGATATATTTGCCTTGGAGGTGGCAAAAAGTTCAGCAAGCTGATTCTGATTGAGCCAGACACTGCCGTCTTTAGCCAATAAAGAGATATTCGCCTTGCCGTCAGCAGTTGAATAAATGATAATTTCTTCTGATTTATTGCCCATAATGATGAATTTTTATATGAATTTTTTGGTATATCATTCGTTTCAGTTATTGAAGCCATCCGGAACTAACTTCAGCTTATTTATAGACGTATAAGCTTTATCCAATGATTCACGAACCATTAAGACCTCTTCACAACTCCAATTCTTGAATTTCTTACTATCCAGCGATTGGGAATCTATCAACCCTCTGGCTTCACGCTTGATTTTATCAATTTGATCTTCTGGAGAAACGGTAATAACTGCTTGAACAGCAATATTAGCTTGTGCCCTCATCAGATTCATCAGCATACTGTCAACTGAACCTGACACCTGAACCTCAAACACATAAATAGCCTTGCCAAGATTACCGATTTGAACTTCCCAGGTCGCATCTACTTTTGCACCGGGAGCAACCACAACCTCAGAGTTACTGGTAAAACCCAAAAGAGAACCGATCTCAACAATTTTTTGTTTTACTTCATCATGGTAAGATACATTTAAATTATGACTTTCCGGTTCAGAATGTTCTGCCGGAAGTTCAGAGGATGGCATTTCCTCCCATAACAGATAATCAACTGCCAATAACGTTGTATCCTGAATACCCTTGTTTTTCATTTCAGCGGCAATCTGCTTACCGATTTTGCAAACCTCAAGAAACCGTTTGCCGGTATATTGGTAATTATATTTCGGGAGATCAGGAACTTCCAAAAAGTTAAGAGCTTTGACCGTTGTACCGTTAAAGATCATATATTCATCAGGGTTGTAATATGACAACAACTCGCTGATAGTTGCCGGTCCCATTCCCTTGATTTTCTTCAAGAAATTATCCCAACGTTTGATAATATCGTTTGAACCGAATAGCAATTCAGCCAGTTGTTTTTTTACATTGTCAAAACCATTATCAGCGATAATCTTATCGACAACAAATTTTTTATTTCCCCAAATAATCATCGCCCACAAACGGCTGATATACTTGTAGAAATCATCTTCGGTCATAGTCAATAACTTATCCGATGAGAATCCTTGATAAAACGCAATTCTCTCTTTGCGTTCTTCCATTGCCTCTTGCAAACTTTCAGGATTTTCAAGTTGTCTGCATTTAAGATGTTCAATGGCAGTTGTTAATTTTGTTTGATTCATAAGCCATATCAATCCCTTGAGTAATGATTTCTAACTATTTGTTATTTTGCCTTGTAGCTAACTTAAATATTTGCAAACTTATGGATTGGATCTTTATGTCCTAGGTGAATTACTGTTTGCAGTTGTATGGCGTTACCGCTCATTTAAGCTTGCATTGCATTCAATATTTAATGTTTGCCTAGACTCAATGGGGGTTATTATATCATAACCTTTTATATCTAAACTTAACTTATTTGATTTTAGTTCAGAAAAACAAGATTTTTTACTTTGCTGATTGAAATGTGAAGAATATTGTTTTACAATATTTTTCACCGTGGCTACCCGTGTTGTTTTTTTCATTGTTACTTTTAGGCTATATGTTGATTTTTGTTAAAAAAATGTTCTAGTATGAATGAACGCCTGCAACCCTTTTTCTCTTATATAAGAACGCATCATATCATAATAAACAACTATTTTTTCTCTATATTCTTCATTAGAATAATCTTTTATTTTCAATTTAAGCTCACTTTGTAATCTTTTTATGTCAATGAACCTACCATGAGAAAGCCACTTTTTGTGATCACCTAACATCTTTGCAATATCTTCTGCACGCTCTTGCTTTTTC
Organism: Lentisphaeria bacterium; assembly: GCA_017466125.1. Classification (GTDB taxonomy): domain Bacteria; phylum Verrucomicrobiota; class Lentisphaeria; order Victivallales; family Victivallaceae; genus Victivallis. The sequence goes on from JAFTUS010000009.1 coordinate 8,997, forward strand.
TTTGTAGTAACCTCTTTTTTGTTGGTTTCCGTTGTATTCCAATTTTTAAATTTGTATTCAACAAGCCATTTCTTTAATAGATCAACAGTTAAATTACAAGCTTGTTCATAACTACTTAATTGAGCTAGGTCAAGATCTTTTAAAATTAAAAATTCAGCTTGGGTTAATGTGTTGTTTTTAGCTTTTTCAATAAACTCATCAACCTTTTGCAAATATCCGCGAACAGGGACCCAGCGTTCATTCGCATTGCAAACTTGTGGATCAATCGGTCCCATAGCAGATCCATAGTCCATATATATATCATCTCCAGATAATGCAAGAACTGTACCCGCAGACATTGCTTGATCAGGAATGATAAAATCAACTTTGTTGTAATGATATCTCAAAATATTAACAATACGTTCAACCGTTTCAACACTACCTCCATTTGTTGTAAGCATAAATAACAAACTATCTCGTTTCGTTGGCTCCTTTTTTAAAGTCTCAATTACAGTTTTCAGATCTCCGTCTAGACCAAAATATATAGAACCATAATAGAACAGCAAATCTGAGTTAAATTTACTCTCAATATTTAGTAGTTCAGCAGTTAATAACTCTTTAGTTTTCTCTCCAAGATAAAATGCCATACATGCCTCCTAGTAATATAACATATTGTCAATGCTTTTACCGCTGCTCTGGAACGACTTCTAACCAATAGTTATTTGGGTCGGAGACAAAATAAATTCCCATTTCGGGGTTTTCGTAGCAAATGCAGCCCATTTCGGCGTGGCGTTTGTGGGCTCCTTCGTAATCATCTACTTTGAAAGCCAAATGAAATTCATTGTCGCCGAGGTCGTATGGGCGATCCATTTCGCGCAGCCACGTCAATTCAAGCTGGTGGCTGCTGTTGCCGTCTTCAAGGTAAACAATGATAAAAGAACCATCTTTAGCGTTGATGCGGCGCACTTCGTGCATATCAAAGGCATCCTGATAAAATTTAATGCTTTTATCAAGGTCAAAAACGTTCAGATTATTGTGAACCATCCGGAACTTCATTGTGTCAGTCTCCTGTTTTAATATGTCCTTGATAAAACATAATACCGCAACGGCGAAAATGCAAATCCTGAAAGTTTTTTCTTGCTGATATTTGACTTCTTTTTTCTTCGGTGCTATGTTTTGAACAGACCAAACGCAGAGGATGAACAAACTGAAATCAACAAACAGCAGCTACGCAAAATATTCGGGGTTATAAATCAAACTCCGCAGCATCAGTATCTTATTCTCACCCGCCGTCCACAGCGGATCAATAAACTCAAAATACCCGTTCCTGATAATGTGTGGTTAGGCGTTTCGATTGCCGACAAAGGTGAGTGGTATACGGCGCACTTCGCGCATGTCAAGCGCTTCCCCGTAAAATGCAAATCTGAAATATATTCCTCCGGCGACTTTGTAAAAAAAAACTGCCGCAGGTCTTGCGGCAGTTTTCAGAATAACAGAAATCTTATTCTGCTTTGGCTTCTTCAGCCTTGGGGGCTTCCACGCTGGCTTCGACCAGAGCGAGGATGCACATTTCAGCAGCGTCACCACGACGTTTGCCGAGCTTCAGGATGCGGGTATAGCCGCCGTTGCGGGTGGCATAACCGGGAGCGATTTCGTCAAACAGCAGTTTGACGGCATCTTTATTGCGAAGCTTGGAAAAAGCCTGACGACGGTTGTGGATGTCACCTTTTTTACCGAGGGTGATCATCTTTTCAGCAAAACTGCGGGCAGCTTTTGCTTTGACCAGAGTGGTCTCGATTTTGCCGTTGGCAAAAAGGCTGCTCACCATGTTGGCGAGCATGGCACGACGATGGGCACCGGTGCGCCCGATCTTGAAAGTAGCAACTCTATGACGCATGATTATTTAGTCTCCTCAACTTCAGAACGGACACGGACGGATTCTGCTTCGAGAGCAGTCATCAGATGCTCACTGAAAGTCATACCGAGTTCCAAACCGAGTTTTTCAATTTTTTCTTTGATCTCATCCAGCGACTTCTTACCGAAGTTGCGGTACTTGAGCATACGGCTCTCTGACTTGGTGCAGAGTTCACCGATGATCTTGATATTGGCACTGTTCAGGCAGTTCATAGCACGGACAGAAAGATCCAGCACTTCGACATACTGAGCCAGCGTCTTGAACATCCGGGCCTCTTCTTCGGAGAGGATCACATCCTTCTCAACGACCTGATTGCCCATGAAAGGCTGCAGGTGATCGCGGAGAATATGAGCGGCCTCTTCCAAAGCAGCCTGAGGAGCGATACGGCCGTCGGTCCAGATCTCGATTTCGAGACTGTCCATTTCGGTCTCTTCGCCGACACGGGCTGCGCCGACCTGATAGTTCACGCGGGTGACAGGGCTGAACAGGCAGTCCACGGGGATCGTTCCGATCGTACGGGAAGCGACACTCTTTTCAGCAGGCACATAGCCTTTTCCTTTGATCACTTCGATCTCAGCACGGAAAGGTTTGTCCTTGTCCAACGTACAGATCACCTGTTCGGGATTCAAAACTTCAACGGTGGTATCGCAAACGATATCAGCAGCGGTGACTTTTCCAGCCTTGTCCTTGCGGATCTCCAAAGTCTTGGGACCTTCGGCATGAAGGTTGAGCCGCACGCACTTGAGGTTGAGAACCAACTCCGCCACATCTTCGATCACGTTGTCAACAGCATCGAATTCATGCTTTGCGCCATCAATGCGAACGGAGCAGATAGCGGCTCCTTCGAGAGATGACAACAACACACGGCGCAGGGAGTTGCCCAGCGTGTGACCGAATCCGCTCTGGAACGGTGAAGCGATAAACTTTGCGTAATTTTCCGTTACAATAGCCTCATCAACAACAATTGATTTCGGCATCGGGAATCCGTTAGCAGCAGTCATTTTTTTCCTCCAAATTGATTATGCTTTTCAGCATTATTCTTCAAAAATTCCGGGTTTTCCGGGTCTGTATAACGAAACTCAAGCGACCCGGACTTCCAATTCTCCGACCGTTTCAGCGGTCAGCAGAAGCAAACGTCAGACACGACGACGTTTCGGAGGACGGCAGCCGTTGTGAGGAACCGGAGTGATATCTTTGATCACACTGATTTCCAGACCGGCGGCAGCGATACCGCGGACAGCGGATTCACGACCGGCACCGGGTCCTTTGATACGGACTTCGACTTCTTTCATACCCAGCAGCTGGGCTTTTTTGGCGGCGTCGCCGGCAATGACCTGAGCGGCATAAGCGGTACTCTTGCGGGAACCCTTAAAACCGTTCTTTCCGCCGGTGGACCAGCAGAGAACATTGCCATGAAGGTCGGTAAAGGTGACCTTCGTATTGTTGAAAGTAGCAAGGATGTAAGCAATTCCGGACGGAATGTAACGGCCGGATTTGCCACGCTGCTTGACAACAGGAGCTGCGGTTTCGACAGCTTCTGCAGCTTCAGTATTCTTAACTTCTTCAGCCATGATATTTATTTCCTAATTTACAATACTCTGAAAACATTTTGCGGATCAAGCAGCAAGGCTATCAGCCTTTTGCCGCCAAACGACGCTGAGTTTTATCACGGATAGCGCCGATGGTGATCTTTTTACCTTTACGGGTACGGGCGTTGGTCTTGGTACGCTGACCATGGACCGGCAGGTTCCGGCGATGACGGATACCGCGATAGCAGTTGATCTGCTGGAGACGGCGGATATCTGCTGCAACCGCACGGCGGAGATCACCTTCCACGAGCATATCGTCCTGAAGGATCTTGGTAATAGCAGCGATCTGATCCTGAGTAAGATCTTTTGCTTTGAGTTCAGCCGGGATACCGACTTTCTCAATGATTTCCAACGCTTTGGCCGGGCCAACGCCATAAAGGTAACGCAGAGAGAACTCGATGCGTTTATTGCCCGGAATGTCAACACCAATGATACGAGGCATAATATTCTTTCCCTTTTTTACTTGATTGGTTGATTAGCCCTGACGCTGTTTGTGGCGGGCATCGCGGGAGCAAATGACCCGGATGACGCCGTTACGTTTGATGATCTGGCAGAATTCGCATCTGCGTTTCACCGAAGCTCTGACTTTCATAATTCGACCTTTCTTCCTGAGTTAGTTGGTCTGAAACAACATTTTTACACAAAAAAACAAAAACCGAGCCTTGACATTCCCTTACCCGCAAAACGGAAGTTTCACGAGCCGGTTCAATCAACACTAAGCTTGATTTTGCAGGTCACAGTCTCACGAGCGGTGGAATTTGCGATATGAGAACACGCTCCTGCCATTTTTTCGGTCTTATAAAATACTGCATCTTTCTTTATTTGTCAAGCGCAATATTATAATTTTTTTCAAAAAATCACAAAGTTCACATATAAAAGTAAATTTTGGATGTATCGGCACTGTTCCGGTAAAATCAATTTTTTTTATATCACACACTTGTAAAATACAAAAGGGAGATTATATTAATCGCCATACTGAACAACAAGGAGTTTAGATTGTATGGTCCGCAAGACAAACCAAGGTCAACAAACCGAACTGGTAAAAAAACGTCTCATCTGCCATATCGTGGAAAAAAATATTCCCGTTGGCGGTAAACTCCCGTCGCAGGCACAACTGCGTACACTGCTTAACGTGGGAAGCAAAACCATTCAAAGAGCGATGAAAACTCTGGAGGCTGAAGGGATCATTGAACTGCGGGAGAAAAGCGGAACGTTTCTGAAAAAAGCCGATGCCGGAGGCTATCGCGGCAGAAAAATCGGCCTTGTCAGCATGCGTCTGCCGGACAGCCCTGTTGCGAATATCCTGCTGCAAGGCATCCAGCTTCATCTGCACGACCGGGGAGCGGACTGCGTGATTTTCCTCCGGGATGATGCCGAAATGAACACGTTTGACTCTATGGAACTCTTCCCCGGTCTGGAACGCAGTATCAAATCCCATGCCGTCGATGCCTTGATCTCCACCGTTCCGCTGGATGAGGATGCCGTTGCTCTTTGCAAACATCATAATATTCCGCTCTGTTATTACGGCGACCGCACCTGTTATGACAATACCGTTTCCAGTTGCAGTTTCTACCCTGAAGCCATCGGGCGGCTCGCAGCAGAGGGTTGTCGGAGACCTGCGGTCTTTTTGAGTTCCCAAACGCAGTATCAGCATGTCCGGCAAGAACTGACCGATGCGCTGAAATCCTTTTACGGCGAACAGGCGGATGAGTATATTTTCTGTATTGACCGGGATGACAACTGTATCGTTTCACGCGAAACAGCAGAAGAAAAAATCAATGACTGTCTGGAAAAATATCTTGCCCTCCCCCCGGAAAAAACGCCGGACGCACTCTATATCCCCGACGACCTTATCGTTTCGGGGATCGTTTTGCGGTTGCTGCTGAAAAACCGTCCTCTTCCGAAATTGATCACGCACCGCAATCGTCAGATCCCGCTGGGGATGCCGTTCCCCATGATCGGCTGGTATGAGAACAACATAATGGATATCGCCGCAAAAATCGTAGAAAGCACTTATGAACTTCTCCAAAACGGAGAAAAAAAACAATTTTTCACCATACAACTGCCTTTTATCTCAAACAAATGAATATCAGAAAGGAGAACTCCATTACCATATTTATTCCGCATCCGCTTGAAACCCTCAAAAAAAGACAAAACATTTGTCACCCAACAGGAGAACAAAATGAAAAAACACTTTACTTTGATCGAACTCTTGGTTGTAATTGCAATAATTGCAATTCTCGCTGCAATGCTCTTGCCCGCACTGAACAAGGCACGGGCAAAGGCTCAAACGATCACCTGCACCAACAACCTGAAGACGCAAGGCAATTATCTTACATTGTATACCGCAGACAATGAAGACTTTATCCATCCGCTGGTCTCTTCCCCTACGCAAGTTCCTTATGCGTGGTTCTATTGGAATATGAATAACGCCGGCACTCCGAACGACAAATACAACGGTCTGGAATTTCAATGTCCTTCCAATAAATCCGGTGTCTACGCCAAAGGAAATTCCGTTGAAAAATGGTTTAAACTGACTTATGTATTCAATCAGTTGGCTGTCGAAAAAAAGGTCGTTACACTGAAACATTCTCCCTCCATACAAACGTTGATCGTTGATGCATATTACGGAAAAAATATCTGGGTCCAGAAATATTTTCAGACCAGCAACCTGCCGGAGGAAGCACTGGTGGATGGCGTTGCCCTCGCCAATGCCTATCTGCTCCATGATGAGAAAACCAACACTCTCAATCTGGATGGACATGTTGAGATGATCAGTCATGCCGAATGGGTCTATGACTGGAGTCACGGCACTTCCCGCTACGCATGGTAACTTTAATTTGCTAAAAATCGATTTTATGAACACTTCTTTAACTTTACTTCCTCCCGGAGCAGTAACCTTGCGGGGGGTTCTCGGAAATGCCTTAAATCAGACCGTTGCCAACCGGCTGAAAAAACTGGATTACCGCCAGATGGTCGATCCTTTCCGTTACCGCAATGAGGCCGATAACAGATGGCGTTGTGAATTCTGGGGCAAAGTGGTGCGCTCCGCCGTTTACGCATGGCGCGGCACACAGGATGCCGAACTGAAAAAAATGCTGACTGATACCGTTGCCGATCTGCTTTCCACCCAGACCCCGGATGGCTGTATTTCCAGTTATCCCGCTGAAAAACAACTTGGAGGCTGGGATATCTGGGGCAGAAAATATGTTCTGACCGCCCTGATGGCATACTATCAGGAGATCGACCCCGACCCGCAGATTTTGCAGAAGATGCTCCGTGCCGCCCACCAACTGCAGGATGCCGTTCCTGTCATCCCTGACATGGGAGAGCATTACGGGCTTGCGGCAAGTTCAATCTTGCGTGTTTTCAATGAATTGCAGTTGGCGACCGGCGATAAAAGACTCCGGGACACCGTGGATGACCTTGTCGAAAGAGGCTGCTGCTGTTTACATGATGTTTTTCACATGGCACACATCGGCGTTTCTCCGGCGGAACTCTCCAATGGCAAGGCCTATGAAATGACCAGCTGCTTTCAGGGACTTGTCTCCGTCTGTGCGGATAGAAAAGACCCGCTTATGCGGGAAATTGCAGAAAAATACTACCGTTCAGTACGGGATCAGGAAATTTTCATCACCGGCGGCGGCGGACTGAAAGACGTCAGCGGAGAATTCTGGTTCAACGGCAAAAAGCGTCAGGCCAATGCCGACTGCGGAGGCGTGGGCGAAACCTGTATTACTGTCTCATGGCTCGGATTTTGTCTGGAATTGCTC
>JAFTUS010000092.1 GCA_017466125.1 Lentisphaeria bacterium
GCTCAAATCCCGCCTGATCGGCGAAAACCCCTGCAACGTAGACAAGCTTTTTCGCCGTATCAAGCAGTTTGGCGGCCCCTCCCGTCAGGGCGGAGGCGTCAGCGGCATCGAGATCGCCCTCTGGGACCTTGCGGGCAAGGCGTGGGGCGTTCCGGTCTGGCAGCTGCTGGGTGGCAAGTTCCGTGACCGTATCCGCTGTTACTGTGACACCGATTCCGAAGGCGGCGGCAGGGATATGGGCAAGGCACTCAAGGAGCGTATGGCAAAGGGATTTACTTTCCTCAAAATGGATCTGGGCATCGAATTGTTGATGGATGTTCCCGGTGCGCTCTCTGCTCCGCTCGGTTTTCTGCAAACGATGAAGGAGTACAAACAGGTTTTCAAAACGCCGCACGGCTCAATCAATCCCTCTGCCATGCGGGGAGCGGCTTATGACCTTTTCAATACGGCTCATCCCTTCACGGGTATCCATATTACGGAAACAGGTCTGGACTATCTCGAAAAATACATGGCGGACGTCCGTGCTGAAATCGGTTACGAAGTCCCCATCGCCATCGACCACCTGGGACATATCCCGTTGGAAGACTGCATCAAACTTGCCAGACGGCTGGAAAAATACAATCTGGCATGGATGGAGGACCCCGTGCCGTGGCAGATGACCGACCAGTATGTGCGGCTTGCCAACTCCACCACGACCCCCATCGGCACGGGCGAAGATATGTACCTCAAAGAATCCTTCCTGCCGCTGCTGAAATCCGGTGCACTGGCAGTTATCCATCCCGACTTGCTTACGGCGGGCGGTATTCTGGAAACCAAAAAGATCGGCGACCTTGCCGAAGAGTACGGCGTACAGATGAATCTTCACATGGCAGAAAGTCCGATCGCCTGTATGGCGGCAGTCCACGTTGCGGCGGCGACGAGAAACTTCATGGCACTGGAACTTCACAGCGTCGATGTTCCGTGGTGGGGTGAACTGGTCAACCCCGTTCTGAAATACGACGGCGGCTATATCGACGTTCCCAACACCCCCGGTCTGGGTATCGAATCCCTCAATGAAGAACTCATTGCAGAGAAAGCCCATGCGGATTTCCCCGAACCGTGGAACTCCACTGAAGAGTGGGATAAGGAGTGGGCAAATGACCGTCAGTGGTCATAAAATAAAGGATTTTGAATCATGGCAAACTACTCCAAGCCGGAAGTTTCTCAAGCAGAGATCGATGCCGCATTTTCCGATAGATACCGGGCAATGTGGAACTGTGATGTTCAGAGAAAAATCGATGCCGATATCGAGGCGAACCGTAAGGCGGACGGCGAATTTCAACTGCCCGCCTCCGCCGCCGGAAAAGAGATCAAGGCAGAACAGATCTCCCACGATTTTATTTTCGGAGCGCACATTTTCAACTTCGATCAGTTGGGCAGTTGTGAACGCAATGACCGTTACAAAGAGTTGTACGGTACACTTTTCAACTCCGCAACCATCGCATTCTACTGGAAACAGCTGGAATTGGAAGAAGGCAAACCCCGCTTTCGCCCCGATTGGAAAGACAGCGAATTTTACTGGAACAACTGCCCCGTTCCCTATCTTGAACCCCACTGGCGGCGGCCGCCGACCGACCCGGTCGTGGAGTTCTGCCTTGCCAAAGGCATCCGTCTGCACGGTCATACGCTGACATGGGGAAACAACCGTTGGCAGATACCGGATTGGCTGATTGAAAAACTGCCGGAGCAGTTCCGCAAAAATGCGAACTTACAGCGGGACCCCAAAAACGGGACACTGCTTTCAGAAGCCTTGAACGCTCCCTTCAAAGATATGAGCGCGGAAGAGATGTCAGAGGCAATGCCGGAATATACGGAACGAATCAATGTTCTTATGGCAAAGCGCATTATGGAAATAGCCGTCCGTTACGGCGATAAAATCGACAGTTGGGATGTTGTCAACGAAAGCGCGACCGATTTCGGTTTGAAAAATATGATTCCCGGTTCAAAGCTCTGTAAAAGTTGGTATGGCCCCATGCCCGGAGATTATACCTTCCGCAGTTTCAAAATCGCAGAAGGTGTTTTTCCGGAAAAAGCAAAACTCAATATCAACGACTACAACTTGAGTGATGATTATCTCAATCAGGTCAATGATTTGCGTAAACGGGGATGCAAAATCGACATTATGGGCGCACAGATGCACCTTTTCGATCCGCAGGCCTGTCAGGATATTGCCGACGGCAAAAATACCGCACAATCGCCCGATGAGGTGATCTCCACCATGGAGCGGCTCAGCAAAGCGGGATTGCCCCTCCATCTTTCTGAAATCACCATTACTGCTCCCGGCGGAGACCGCAAAGGAGAAATCATTCAGGCGGAAATTGCCCGCAACCTTTACCGGTTGTGGTTCAGCATCAAACCGATGATGGGTATTACATGGTGGAATGTAGTCGATGATTGCGGAGCCCCTGGAGAACCCTCTGTTTCCGGACTTTTTACCCGCAATATGGAGCCGAAACTCTCCTACTTTGCTTTGGATGAACTGATCAATAAAGAATGGCGTACTAATCTGGTATGCAAGGCAGACAAGGAAGGAAAAATCGCCTTCCGCGGCTTCCGCGGCAACTACCGTTTGAGTTGGCAGGATGACAATGGAAATATCCAGACTGTGGAACAATATTTGAAGTAAGAAACTGCATTTGGTTCATTAAAATTAAGGAGACAATAACCATGCTGAAAGTCAAAACCCCAACCGATGCCGTTCGGAAAGCGATCATTTATCAGATCCATCTCCGGGCATTTACAAAAGAAGGTACGTTGAAAGCGGCAGAAAAATATCTGGATGATGTCGCAGCCACCGGCGCCGATATCGTATATCTCTGCCCCATCGTCATGTCTGACGATCATCCGAACAAAGCATATTGGAGCGAACGGCAAAAACGGTCGGGGATCGACAATCCCCGGAATCCGTACCGGCAGATGGATTACTTTGCAATCGACCCGGAATACGGAACCGAAGCGGATGTTCATTCCTTTATCAAAGCCGCTCATGATCGGAATCTGAAAGTCATGTTTGACTTGGTCTATATGCACGCCGGGCCCACATTCGGCATGAAATATCCGCAATATGTCAAGCAGAACAAAGACGGCACACCGAAACTGAACGAGTACAATTTCTGCACCATAGATTTTGACAAACCGGAACTCCGGGAATATCTGTGGAAAAACATGCTGTATTTTGTAGAAAAATTCGGAATCGATGCCTACCGGTGCGATGTTGGCGGTGCCGTACCGCTGGATTTCTGGGAAGAAGGGGTACGCCGGATCAAAGCGATCCGCCCGGATTTCATCATGTTGAATGAAAATGAATTGCCCTATCGTCCTGAAGACCAGGTTTATGCATTCGACATCAATTATTCCCTGGCATTTTTACAACATGCCATGCAATTGATCTTTGCACACGAAGCCCCGGTTTCCGTTCTGGAAAATGTCTGGAACAAGGAACACAGCAAATGTGAAGGCGGAATGGTCTTGCGTGGAATCGAAAATCATGATACGGCAAATGATAACTATTACGGTCGTGTGGAAAAGTTCAGCCACGAAAAATGCGAAGCCGCATACGTTCTCTGTTACTGTCTGGATGGTGTCCCGTTCCTGTATAACGGATGCGAATACAAAGATTATGCCCGCCACAGCATTTTCAGTCTCAAAGGTACGTATTATATCGACCGTTCCTCCGATCCGGCGGAACGTTTTGCATTCTTCCAGAAACTGGCAGAACTCCACCGGACGGAGCCCGCTCTGCTGTACGGCAATACGGAATTTCTCCATCATGAATCTATGGATGACATCTGTGCCATCGCACGAACCACAGAAGACGGCGCACAGGCGATCTGTCTGGTCAACCTCGGACGCGGCACAAAAACGTTCACACACGATATTCTGGAGAATTATGTCGGTGAAAAATTGGTCATGAGACGGGGTATGACCCGCTGCAATAACACCATTATACTTGAACAATACGGGTATGCAGTCCTGATCAAACAATAAACATCAACAAGGAACACGCATCATGCCTACACGAAACACTGAAGCAATAAAACTCGGTATGTTCCTGCCCCCTGTGCCGGATCGCCGCTGGCATCTGGCAGCACAGGCGGGAGTTACTCATGCGGTTTGCAAGTTCGACCGGCAATATGATGTCACCGATCTGGATTCCTTTGCATCTGCACAAAAAAGTTTCGCCGGAGCCGGTTTTGCTCTGACCGCACTGGAAGGAGACCAATTTGATATGTCCCGGATCAAACTCGGATTGCCGGGACGGGATGAAGATATTGAAAAATATCTCCGGATGCTTGAAAATATGGGTAAACTCGGTATCCGGATACTCTGTTATAATTTTATGGCAGGAGTGGGCTGGTTCCGTTCACAAACAGCGGTTCCTTACCGCGGAGATGCCTTGACCAGCATCTGGTCAAGAAAGGATGTTCCGGAAGAACCGTTGAAATTCACTCATGAAAAACTCTGGGAAAATTATTCTTATTTTCTGAAAGCAGTCATTCCGGCTGCCGAAAAAGCCGGAGTCGTAATGTGTCTGCATCCGGACGACCCTCCGGTATCGGAGTTGAAAGGTTATCCCCGTATCATCACATCGGCAGATGCTTACAGACGGATGTTTGATATCGCAAACAGTCCGGCGGCGGGAGTAACTTTCTGTGCGGCTACCTTCAGGGCAATGGGGGAAGATGATATGGCATTGATCCGTGAATGGAAAGACAGAATCCATTTTGTCCACTTACGGGATAATCAGCCTTTGGAAGACGGGTTTATGGAAACATTCCATGATAACGGCCCGACTGATATGGCTGCACGGCTTAAATTGCTGTATGATCTGAATATGGATGTACTGCTGCGTCCGGATCATGCTCCTACCATGTTCGGGGAAGACAATGACCAACCGGGTTATGCCGCTTTGGGCAGAATTTTTGCCATCGGATATTTTAAGGGCATTTTGCATTCGATTGCAGAAAAAATGTAAAGAATACTTTGATAACATTCAAAAAACATAAAAAGGAGAAAAAATTATGCCGTCACTGAAAGACATGCGCGGAAAAGCAAAAGAAGCAGGATTGATGAAGTTGGATAAACTCATCGCAACCAGACAGAGAATTCCGGATTGCGAAATTCCCATTCCGATCAAGGAACTTTGCGAACGGTATGAAAAACTCTATACCGGGTGCATCAATGATGTGATGCGGGAACTCTGTCTGCTCAACCAGAATTTGCCCAGCGACATCATGCCGCTGCGGGATCACATGACCGTCTGCGGCGAAGCCTTCACCGTCAAGAGTGCGCCCAACGTGATGATCGAGGGAGAAATGACCTTCCGGGCGCAGATGCTCGATGACTTCAAGCCCGAAGGGGTGGTCGTTTGGGATACCTCCGAAGATACGGAAGCCTCGTTGTGGGGCGGCGTGATGACGGCGACCGCCATCACCAAGGGCATCCGGGGTGCCGTGATCGCCGGGGGCATCCGTGACACCAAGCAGATTTTGGAGCAGGACTTCCCCATTTTCTACAAATACCGCACCAGCAACGGTTCGCTGGGCCGCTGTATGATCACCCACTATCAGGTTCCCATTCGCATCGGCAAAGTGACCGTCCGCCCCGGCGACATTATTTTTGGCGACATTGACGGAGTGTTGTGCATTCCCCGTGAGATCGCCTATGATGTTCTCCTCCGTGCCGAGGGCATTGAACGCAACGAAGTGGATATTTTCAGTTGGGTCCGTCAGGGCGATACCATTTCTGAAATCATTGATAAAGGCGGGTATTTCTGATGAAAACAGCATTTGTGACCGGTTCCAGCCGGGGCATCGGCAGGGCGATCGCCCTGCGGCTTGCCAAAAGCGGGGCGGCAGTATGGTTTCACGGTATAAAAGAGAGTGCGGAACTGGACTCCGCCGTTGCCGAAGCGGGAGAAAATGCCCGCAAATGCGTGGGCGACCTCTCCACTGTGGAAAGCGTGAAACAACTCATTGCCCGACTGCCGGAAAAAATCGATATTCTCGTTTTGAATGCCTCCGTACAGATTTATACTTATATCGAACAATTCGACCCGGCGGAATTTGACCGTGAAATGGCGGTCAATGTCCGTTCCGCCTTTCAGTTGCTCGAAGCGGTGCTGCCGGGGATGAAAGAGCGTCGATTCGGGCGCATCATTGCCGTCAGCAGTATCAATCAGACCAATCCTGCCGCACGGCTGGCGGTTTATTCCGCCACCAAAAGCGCATTGGCGAATGTCTGCCGCATCACCGCAAAGGAGTACGCACCTTACGGCATTACGGCAAACGTCATTCTGCCGGGAGTGATCGTGACCGACCGCAACCGGGAGGCACTGAAAAATCAGGCTTTTGCCGACAAACTCAAGGCGGAAATACCGGCGCACCGTTTCGGTGAACCGGAAGAGTGTGCTGCGCTGGCCGCGTTTCTGGCGGGAGAGGATGCAAGTTATATCACCGGGGCGGAAATTCCGGTTTCCGGCGGTTGGCAACTGTAAAATTCAGGACAATAACAAATATTGAGAGCTTACAATATGAATGAGTTTGGCAAAAATACGCTAACTGGACTGCTTGCGGATGATCCGGAAATGGAATTCCGTATCAAAACCAATACTGAACTTTACCGTAAGGGGTTCGGGGATATCAAATTGAAATACAGCGACGGTTCGCCCGTGACCAAAGCGGAGATCCGGATCAATCAGACGGAGCATGAATTTCAGTTTGGGGCAAATGCTTTTATGTTGGGAGAATTTCCGACGGAAGAGGAAAACCGGCAGTATGAAGAACTTTTTGCCGGAGTTTTCAATACCGCTGTTCTCCCTTTTTACTGGAAAGACCTTGAGCCGGTCGACGGACAGGTACGTTTCCGGAAAAATTCTCCCAAAATCTATCGCCGTCCCGCACCGGAAACCGGGCTGGAATTCTGTGAAAAATACAATCTCACCCCCAAAGGTCATCCCCTCTGCTGGCACGATTACTGGCCCGATTGGGTCGATAAAGATCCCCGCAAGGCAATGGGACGTCTGGAACGGCGTTTTCAGGAGATTGCAGAGTTTACGGCTAAACGAATTCCTATCTGGGATGTGATGAATGAGGCGCAAACACGGGATTTCCTCTGCAAAACGCACATGCCCCGTTTCCCCCGCAACTATATCGAAGAGATTTTCCAAATGGCGGAACGGTACTTCCCCGAAGCGACGCTCTGCTACAACGATGATTGCCGCTGGTGGTGTCATCAGGCGGAATATTCTCCCGTCTACCTGCTGGTGGAGAAACTCAAACGCAGCCATTGCCGGGTCGATGCGCTCGGTATGCAGTTTCACATGTTTGAACACCATTTTCCGGAACTGCCCCGCTTCTTCTCTCCCCGTCACCTTTACGGTTGTTTTGATCTCTATGCTGAACTTAATCTCCGGCTTATCATTTCTGAAATTTCCATTCTCGGAAATGATCTCTATTTCGGCAAAGGCGAGGGCGAAGTTTTTCAGGATATCGCAACAGAGAAACTCTATCGTCTCTGGTTCAGTCATCCCGCTATGAGTTCAATCGTCTGGTGGAATATCGTCAACAATACCAGCTGCAGTTGTTTTGAAGAGAAGTTTGAAGCGGGGATCATTAAGCGGGATTTTACGCCGCGCCGTGCCTACAATACGCTTAAACGCCTTATCAAAGAGGAGTGGCATACCGCATTGAACATCGTCTACGAGCAGGAAAAAATCAACAAATTCCACGGTTTCTATGGTGATTATGATCTTGAGATCCGTACAGACAAGGGGTGTTTCAACCGGAAAATAAAATTGTCACGGGACAGTTACAACATCTTTGAAATAACACTTGAGGGAGGTCAGAAATAATGAAAAAAAGCGGTATTCTTACATTGTTCTTCCTTTGTTTTGCCGTATTTGCCGGCGGCAATATGGAACTGAAATGGGAACTGCGTTCCCCCAAAGGTACGGCTTACCGGAAAGGTGAGACCGTCTTTGTCACTCCGCCCGACAGAGGGGCAAAAGCGGCGATTGCCGCCAGTCAGGTGCTTTCCAGACATACGCTCGAACCGGGCAAAATGTACCGTTTCAGCTGTATCATCAATTCCACCGTGGACCAGCCGCGGGAGATCGTTATTTCCTACCGGGGCGTGAAAGTACCGAATCACCTCGGTTTGTATCAGGTGTTCCGTCTGAAAAAAGGAGATAACCCGATTGCCGTTACGATTACGCCCGCCCGAATGCCCCGTCCCGGTGATAACGGTTGTATCGCCATTCAACTCGGTTTGCAGAAAGGTACGATTGCTGTTTCCAACGCCAAACTGACCGGGCTCGATCTCTCCAACCGGCAGAAACTGCCGCTCTCCGACAACTGGATGATCTCTCCCGGAAAGGATAAACATCTGGTGAAAATCCCCTCCACGCTCGACCCCAAAGGTATGGTCATCGACTTTTCCCGATACTATCCGAAATTCGTTCATCGCCGCTCCTCGGTGTGGATCGAAAACAAATTCAATATGCCCGAAGCGGGTGATGTGCTGATCGGCTGTGCCGCCGACTGGTATTTCCGGGCGTTTCTCAACGGAAAACTCATCTACTCCACATGGGAGCGGGGCAATCTGCATGAAAAACGTTCCATCAACGACCATGTTTTCGTTCTGCCGTGCCGCAAAGGGATGAATTCTTTGCGTATCGAAGTAGCCGCCGGGTCAAAAGGTTGGAAGTTCTTCTGGGGAACTCCCGTCCCGCCGCCTGAACCGGTGTGCTTCAATGAAAAAAACGGATATAAGGCAGTGGATATGGGGCAATATGCTATCGTTTCCGGCAGTGCATTGGATCTTTCCGGCCTCATCCCCGCTCCGGCGGGAAAATCCGGCAGAGTGAATATCAGTGCCGACGGCCGTCTGGCTTCCGGCAGAGAAAAATCCGGTTTCCGTCTTTACGGCTATTCATCGAGTATCCCTTCTTTTTACTGGGGGCGGAGTGTTTCCGATGAACACTTCGCCCGATATGCCGCAGAACTTGCACGAGCCACCCGTGCGCAGGGTTACAACTGTTTCCGCCTTCACGGTTTCGATGAGTGGATCATGACCGAAACAGAAGAACCGCTGAAACCCGGTCGTTTCCGTGACCGTTGGGATCGGCTCGTTGCCGAAATGAAAAAAGAGGGTATTTATGTCCAGTTGGTTATTTTTTCTTTCGGCCTTTATGAGCCCCAGACCCGTTATCAGGATGTTTACAAGCGGCGCAATATGCACAAGGCGCGGATGTTTCTGGGGTGTGAATGGGAGCGGGAGCGATTCAAAGCGGCGGTCAAAATGCTTATGGAACATATCAATCCCTACACCGGACTTGCATGGAAAGATGAGCCTGCCGTTGCCAGTGTGGAGTTTTACAACGAACAGACCATGGCGATCCGCACTTTTACTTCTCAGCGGCACAACTACCCGGAAGATTACAAGTTGATTGTTGAAAAGTGGGGCCGTTTTCTCAAGGATCGGTATAAAAACGTGCCGGAACAAAAACGTCCGGAACAAATCCGGGGAGAAAAAATTGACAATCCTCCCATTCCCGGCATGGACCATTCCCCGCTTGCCAACGATTATGCGGTATTCTGGTATGAAACGATTTGCGCCAACAACCGCTGGTGCGAAAATGTTCTGCGTGAAAACGGTTACAAAGGAATCGTGGACAATGTAATCGAGCCGAACTTGAACGTGCTTGCCGCCAACTGGGCGACCGTCCCTGTGGCTGACGGTCATACTTACCTCGGTTTTCCCTCCAACTGGGATAAACCCGGTTCCAGGCTTTCAGTTATGACCAGCCCCGTTGCCGCCGATGCCTCCTTTTTCCGCCGCATCAACAGCAGCCGCATGGCGGGCAGACCCTTTTTCTGCGGAGAATACAACCACTCTTTCTGGAATCCGTATCAGTATGAACTGCCGCTCGGATTTATCGCCTACGCCGCTTTTGCCGATTGGAGCGCGATGACCATTCACGATGAAGCCGTACTGATCGCTCCGCCGCCCAATCCCGCCTGTCATATCTTTTCGGTCGGAGTAAATCCGGTATTGCGTTGCGGTCAGTTTCTCGGCTCGCTGCTCTTTCTCCGGGGCGATGTTGCTCCGGCAAAACATCAGATACACTGGAAAATCCCTGCCGCATGGCTGTGGAAAAACGGCAACAGCAACTTCACATTCTCCGATATGCAGAGCCGTTTGGGACTGATTACCGGGACGGGACTTGTCTTTGACGGTATCAAGCCGTATTCGCCTCTGCCTCCGGGTAAAAATGATTTGACCCTGACCGTGGATGCGGTCGGCAGATCCGCTGTCCATGAATGGCATACGACCATTGTAAAAGAAGACAAGGGCGGAAAAGAGTTGGAGAAAAATATTGAAAAACTCCGCAAGGCAAATATTATTTCAAAGAATAATCCAACTGATCCGGCAAAAGGTGTTTTTCAAACGGACACGGGAGAAATCACTCTCTTTGCCCGCCAAAAAGAGATTCGGCTCATTACGCCGAAAACCGAAGCCGTTACGCTGACGGGCGGCAATTCCGCTGTATTGAAACATCTTACCGTATCCAGTTCGGTCAATGCTCTTGTTGCCGCATCAGCCATGGATGAAAAAACGCTGGCACAATCCGGCAAAATCGTCCTTGCTTATGCGACCCGAGCCGTCAATACCGGCATGACCCTTGAACCCGACGGCGAAACCATGCGGCTGTGGGGCGGCGCACCGGTACTGGTGCAGACAGGAAAACTGACCGTTTCCCTCGATGCTGTCAAACCGCTTCAGGCATGGGCTTTGCGTATGGATGGCACCCGCAGTGAAAAAATACCGGTGAAATACCGGAACGGTACGCTTTCTCTGCAAATCGATACCGCAAAATTGACCAATGGACCAACATTGTTTTTTGAACTCAACCAACAATAAAAAAAAGGAGAAAATCAAATGAAACAAAAACAATTCACTCTCATCGAGCTGCTGGTCGTCAGCACTTGAGTTTCTCCGTAACTTCGCATAATATTGATTATGTTACGCTGTTTGAGGCTGTTTCTTTTCATAATTTTTTCTTTCCTTGTTACTTTCTTTTTATTTTGAGGGTGATTTTTTCATTCTGGGTTCACATA
>JAFTUS010000093.1 GCA_017466125.1 Lentisphaeria bacterium
CAAACATGAAGCACTTGCTTTGCAAGTATGATGCGGCGTATTTTTGAGAGCGGCATTCTCCGTATGTTTCCGTACACATCCGTTCTTATCCGTACAAACAAAGCGTTTAAAAAAATCACGGCAGTGTTGTGATGTGACCACTGTTGCTTGCTATGATATTCTGGGTTGGGGCAAATGGTGTGATGAAAATGGGATTTTCCTTGTTGCTCCCGGTTTGAAACCGGAGTTCTTTGAACCGGTCGCAAATACGCAAAAAATCATCCTTCCTTCACACGACACCAGAAAGTTTACATTCAAAACTGTTCGGCAATAATTTTTAAAATCCCTCTTTCCTTGCTGAAAAATTGTAGGACTGAACGCACCACTCCCTTTTCAGGGTGGTGCGTTTTGTTTTACAATCGGCAGGAAACAAAAAATTTCAAATAATTTTTATATTGCCGCTTGACTTTGTTTCAGTTTTGCGATATAGTATGAAAAACAAAAATCGAACCGGTTCGATAAAGGATTTTTTCACATGACAAAAACACGGCTGACAATCAGAGATATCGCAAAATTGGCGGGTGTCGCTCCGTCAACAGTTTCAGAAGTAATCAACGGCAACCGCAAGAAGCGGGTACGGTCGCAGACAGAGGCAATGATCCGGGAAGTCATCGAGAAACACAACTATGTTTCCCTTCCGGCGGCACGGGCGTTATCCACACAAAAAACCCGGCACATCGGTTTTCTGGTCTCTTCAACAGCAACGCTGGGTATCGCCAACGCATTTTTTGCCGAAACCCTCGCCGGAGTGGAAGAGATTTGCACCGCACGCAACTACCGCTGTGTCATAGGCAAGTATGATTTTTCCCCAGCTGTCCATAACTTCGTCCTCTCTCCCGAACTGCGTCAGCGTTCCGTGGATGCCCTGATCGTGACCGGATGGATCAGTGAAAAATGTCAGCAGGACCTTGCTTCACTGAATATTCCGGTACTCCTCCTGACCAGTACAGAAGTACGGGAACCGCTCTTTGCCCTGCATTGGGAGAGTGCCGCCACCCATGCGTCAGCATTGGAATACTTGTATTCTTTAGGACACAGAAACATCCTGCTGCCTTACTATTCCGAAATAGAACAACAGGAACTGGAACGGGGAATAAAATGCTGCCGGACAACGGAAAACTTTCAAACCTCCCTCGTACACTATACACAAAATTCCTTCATCGCCGGTAAATTTTTTGCACAAAAGGTCTTTGCCTCCGGAGAAATGGAACATGTAACGGCTCTTTATGCTGATGACCAGATCTGTTGCGGTTTCCTGCAGGCAATGTATCAACTGGGCAAAAACTGTCCGCAGGATTTCAGCATTTTCGCCCACAACGACACCGCCCCCTGCGAATGGAACACCATTCCGATCTCTGCCAATAAACGCATCTCCTTTGAATCAGGAAAATTAGCGGCAAATTCCATCATTGATCTGCTCGAAAATATAAAAACCGAAAGTGAAACCCGGAAGATCTTATCAACTTCCATCGGAACGTCGGAAGTGATAAAAAGACTTTCATGCGGAAACGCTCCCAAAAAATAATTCAGAAAAAATCAACCACATTATAAGAAGGAGAAAAAAATGAGTTGGATTGATTGGCTGATCGTTATTGTGCCAATAGCAAGTGTGCTTTTTTTAAGTTGCTATTCAAGCCGGTACATCCGGGGAGTGGCAGATTTTCTTGCCGCCGGAAGGGTCTGCGGGCGTTACGTTATTTGTGTCGCTGACGTTGCCAACGCACTCGCCGTAGTCACTCTGGTCGCACAGGTCGAAGCATATTACAAAACCGGCATCGGCATCGGCTTCTGGAATCACATCCTCGGGCCGTTCGGAATGCTTCTCTCTCTGACCGGTTACTGCATGTACCGTTACCGGGCAACAAGGGCTCTTTCGCTCGGACAGTTTCTCGAAATGAGGTACAGCAAAAGTTTGCGTATCTTTGCGGCGTTTCTGCGAACCTTTGCAGAAACACTCTGCAACATGATCGTACCGGCGATCTCCGCCCGTTTCTTCATTTATCTGCTGGATTTGCCGCATAAAATCAATATTTTCGGCTGTCCGGTCTCCACATTCGGACTTGTCATTATTACAGTTCTGTTTCTTGCGCTTTTCATCATCTGGCGCGGCGGCACAGTGGCTCTTATTATTACGGATGCGCTGCAATCTCTTTTTTCATATCCCATTTTTGCGATTTTTGCCGTTTTTATCCTTTGCAACTTTTCATGGTTCGATCAAATCGCCCCGGTATTGAGCGACCGTGTCGCCGGAGAAAGTTTTCTTGATCCGTACGATGTGGCGGCACTCCGGGATTTCAACTTGTTTGCTTTGCTCGTGACACTGCTCAGCAGTATTCTCAATCGGGCAAGTTGGGTCGGAGCCGGTTCTACCACTGCGGGCAGAACTCCGCATGAACAGAAAATGGCGGGCGTCCTCGGCAGTTTCCGTAATGGGTTTGCCTTTATTTTCTACTTCCTCATCAGTCTTATTATTATTGTGATCCTGAACCATGCTGATTTTTCCGGCAAAGCCAAAACGATCCGAGACAATATTTCAGCCAAGGTCGCCGAGGAGATCGTACCCGATAACGCCACAAAAGAAAAACTTATTGCAGAAACCGCCAAACTTCCGCCGCAGAAACACATCATCGGCAAAGATAAACCGCTTTCGCACAACAACAATCTGGATATGGCATATTTGAATACAGCACATGATGTACTGGGGCATGACAGCAGCGGCAATGCCAAATTTCAGGAATTCCGCACGCTCTACCACCAGTTGATGCTGCCGGTCACCATGAAATATTCGCTCCCGGTCGGACTTCTGGGAATGTTTGTTCTGCTGATGCTGATGTTGATGCTTTCCACGGATGACAGCCGCATCTTCTCCGGAGCGATCACGACCGTTCAGGATATTATTCTGCCGCTGTACGGAAAACCCGTGTCCCCCAAGACACATATCCTGCTCTTGCGTTTTACCGCGATCGGGATCGGGATCTGCTTCTTTTTCGGCAGTTTTTTCATGGCACAACTGGACTATATCAATCTATTCTGTATCATTACGACCAGTATTTGGGTAGGCGGTGCGGGGCCGGTCATGGTCGGAGGCCTCTACACCCGTTTCGGCACGACAGCAGGAGCGTATGCTTCGCTCTGGAGCGGCATCATTATTTCCGGCGGCGGCGTACTGGTACAGCGCAACTGGCCGGATACGATCTATCCCTGGCTTGACAGCCTCGGCTGGGCGGCTCCGCTGGGAAAGTTTCTTGAAATGGTCTCCTCCCCGTTTGCCCCCTATATCGTCTGGCAGATGGACCCGGTCAAATTCCCCATCAATTCCAATGAACTTTTCTTCCTTTCCATGGTCACGGGTGTGCTGGTCTACTGCGGCGTATCATTCCTCACTTTGAAAAAGCCCTTTGATCTGGATAAAATGCTGCACCGTGACGAAGAAAAAGTACCCGAAAAGAAGCCCAATCTTTTCATCCGGATCCTGGGGATCGACGAAAACTACACAAGAGGTGATAAAATCATCGCCTGGGCTGTTTTCCTTTACGCCTTTGTTTACTCCTTCGGACTTGCCTTTATCGGCATTATCATCTGGAATGCGATTTCCCCCTGGAGTATCAAATACTGGAGTGTCTACTTTATGATCGTAAGCCTTGTCATTCCGTCAACGGTTGCAGTGATCAGCACATTCTGGTTCACCATTGGCGGTGTGATCGACATGAAACGTATGTTCCGGGATTTGGCAGCACGGACGATCGACGAAACAGACGACGGACGCGTAGAAAAATAAAAACTCAAAAATTGAACCCAAGGACGCATCATCAGCGATAAAAAATCAACATTGTAACATAAAAAAGGAGTATAAAAAAACAAAATATCAATAAATCAAACCGGTTCGAAAAAAAATCATCCATCCTCAACCAAACTTTAAGGAGAACAAAAAATGAAACAAAAAACCTTTACCCTGATCGAACTTCTGGTGGTCACATCACAACACTGCCGTGATTTTTTTAAACGCTTTGTTTGTACGGATAAGAACGGATGTGTACGGAAACATACGGAGACTGCCGCTCACAAAAATACACCGCATCATACTTGCAAAGCAAGTGCTTCATGTTTGCCGCAGGCAAACGCTTCATGCAGCAACGCTGCGCTTCACACGGCGAAGCCGTGCTTCATTCGACCAGCGTTCACGCTGATCGAGCTATTGGTGGTCACATCACAACACTGCCGTGATTTTTTTAAACGCTTTGTTTGTACGGATAAGAACGGATGTGTACGGAAACATACGGAGAATGCCGCTCTCAAAAATACGCCGCATCATACTTGCAAA
>JAFTUS010000094.1 GCA_017466125.1 Lentisphaeria bacterium
CAGTTCAATCAGCGTGAACGCTGATTGAGTGAAGATGTGAAGATGTGAAGAACTTGACTGCGTCAAGCGTGAAGTGCGCCCTGCCGGGCGTAAGGATGTGTTGATTTTATTACTCTTTTTGGAACCACACAAAAACTGTGCAGTAACTACCAACAGTTCAATAAGGGTAAACGGCATCGGGAGAGAAAGGGAAACCTTTTGGGAAAAAGGTCCTCCCGTTCGACCCCGCCCCCCCTCTATCCTTTCCAAAAACTTTCGGGTAATTACATTTTTTACATCCGCAAAAACTGTAATTGTTTTTTTTACCGTAGATTTGATTGAAGCAGAAATTTGTTTTCTCATAATACCCGATGCCTTTCCTGATTTTTTCCGGAGATCCGAAAAACTGTTTTTTTGATTTTTCTTGCATTTGTAACGAATACGATGTATATTATATTTCAGAAAAGATTATTTGTCAAGACTTTTTCACCCTGTCGATAAACATCGACAAACAGCAGAGGAAACTATGGCATTAACAGCAGGCGATTTGGAAACACTCGGCTTCAACGAAAAAAAAGCCAGGGTCTATCTGACCTGCCTGGAACGGAGCGGCTCCGCAGCCGATATCGCTCAACGGGCAAAACTCAAACGCAGTACCGTTTACGGTTATCTGGAGGAGCTTATTTCCGATCAGCTGATCTCCCGCAGCGTCAGCGGGAAACGCAGTTTTTTCACCGCAGAATCCCCTGAACAATTGATCTATTTGCAGGAAATGCAGCGAATGTCGCTCAAAAGCCTGATGCCCGAATTACGTTCGATTTTTCAACAGGCTCAGACCTCCCGTCCCCCCATCCGTTATCTTGAGGGGATAGACGGGATCCGCAAGATCCACGAGGAACTTATCAGCAAAAGCGGCTCGGAGTATTTTTACTTCGGCGGCATGAAGTCCTTCGCTGCCGCACTGGGGCAGGAGTATCTCTCGGACTTCACCCGCCGCCGCATCCGCCGCCGGGTATGGAGCAATGCCCTGCGGATAAGAAATGACGAAACCAATGAACGGGATTCTTTTGGTAACGAGGAAAATCTCCGCCGCGTCCGCTATCTCCCGGCATCCATTTTTCCGCACACATCCAGCATCACACTGCACGAGCAGAAGGCTATCATTATTTCTGATCAGCCTCATAATCACGTATTCATCATCGAAGACGCCGGTCTCTGCGCCACATTGAAAATCATTTGGGATTTCTGCTGGAGCGCGGCAAAAGAATAGTTTGTCGATTTTTTTCGACAAAAATTTCTCTAAAAAAACCTCTTTCTGCGCTTGTTTTGCCAACTTGCGGAGTTATTTTATTGCAGTAGGCAAAAATATTTTTCAACACCAGTTTATCTAAAGGAGAAAGTCTATGTCAAAGCAGCAGAAGCCGTTTCTGGCATACCGGTCATTTTACACACCGCTGAACACGATTGAAAAATTTGCAAAGATTGGTTACGATACCTTGTGTCTGTTTCCTGCGCACACGCAGAACTCCCGCGGTACGCCCTATTCGCAGTACCCTCCCATGTGGAAGTGGTTCGACCGGGTGGACACTTATCCCTTTGATGAAATGATCCGTAATGTCAGCCGTCCGATGCCCGATGCAAAGATCCTCTGCATGATCGACATGAACTCTCCCGTATGGCTGGAACACATGTACCCGTTCGACTGTTGCGATACGTTCAACAATCTGGGCAAAGCGATCCACAATCCCCTCTGGGAAGAAGCGACCCGTTCCTATCTTAAAACGTTTCTGGAATATGCCGACAAAACCTACGGAGACCGCATCACCGCCTACATCCTTGCCTGCGGAGCGACCGATGAATGGTATGACTACTCCGGCGGCACCGAGGATCCCCACCGCAGGGAGGCATGGCGGAAATACTGCATCGCCAAAGGTTTGCCCGATCCGGTGGATATTCCCCCCGCCTCGGTAAGAGACCGTTTCATCCATGACGGTCTGCTGCGCGATCCGCAGAGAGATGCCATTGCGGTCGAATATTGGAAATTCTGCAACGAAGCCATCGCCGACAGCATCATCCGTTTCGCCAAACTCACCCGTGAAGTCATTCACGATCGCGCTCAAATCGGCTGTTTCTATGGTTATATCGTTGAAAAAACCGAAAAAACCCTCGTTCACTGCGGCCATCTTGCTTACGAAAAGGTTCTGGATTCCGGGTTGATCGACTTTCTGATCAGCCCGGGAACTTACGAAGACCGGGAAATCGGCGGCGGCAGCGGCTTTCTCACTCCGCACGGTACTGCGGCAGTCCGGGGCAGGAGACTGCTCCACGAATGTGACCAGCGGACTCACACCTACAACAGTTATCTTGCGCCGGATATCAACTTGCGTCTTAATACCGCCTGGCCCGATGAATGTTCCACCATCGCCGGACTCAAACGGGAAGCCGCTCTTGGTCTGACCTGCCGCACCAATTTGTGGTGGTTCGACATGTGGGGGGATTACTATCAGGGGGAAAATGTAATGAATACCCTCAAACAAATCCGCGAACTCTGGACAGAATACGCCCCGGCCCCCGCCGTCGATGTATGTGAAACCGCCATGATCGTTGACCCGGACAGCACCTATTTTCTGAATGAGGATCATAAGTGCATTTTTGAAATGAATGTGGGGACCCGCAGCAAACTGTATCGTTCGGGAGTTCCGTGGGATACCTACTCGTTCAACGATCTGCCTTTGCTGAAGAATATCGATCAATATAAATTCTTTGTCTTCACCTCCTGTTTCAACCTCACTCCGGAGAAACAGTTGATTCTCGAAAAAGAGATTTTTGCCAGGGGAAAAACAGCCCTTTTCCTCGGTCCGGCAGGGATCATCCGAAACGGTGTTTATGATCCGGGAAACTGTAAAAAACTTACCGGCAATCCCCTTGCAGGCGGCACTCTTCAGTATAAAGATTTCGGCACCTGGAAGTGTTACAGTCTTGAAGACTATTTTGCGCTCACTCCTGAAATGCTCAATAAAATTGCAGCCGAAGCCGGCGTACACATCTATATTCCTTGCGGAAATCCCGTCTACGCCGAAGGAAATCTGCTTGCCATCCATACCAAAGACGGCGGAAATATAGAAATCAATGTCAGACAAAAGGCAGGAACAGCGACCGAACTCTTTACCGGGAAAACATTCAAGATCACCGGAAATCACTTCACCTATTCCTTCTCTTGCCCCGACACCGCCCTTTTCCGCCTCGACGGCTGATTTCCGGCAAAAATAATTTGGGCAATGTTACAGAGTCTGCTCCCGACCGCAGAGGAGCAACTTATGCACCGCAGAGAAAAATCCGGACGGCAAGGCTCTGCGGGGACTGCCGAACCGACGCGGGGCCGGGGATGGTTTGCAGAAAAAAAGAGGGATTTCAGCGAAAAACCGTCCCGGTCATTGAAAAAACTTCAGCACTCTGCCCAGTAGAGAGGCGTATTCAAAATCCATCGGTTCGGTGTGGGGGAAAAAGAGAAACATCCGCACAGCGTACACCCCCAGCAGCAGAACCAGCATCGTTATATAAAAGAGCGGCTTTTTGATGCGCCAGCGGGGAACCGCCGCCGTTACGAGCGTGAAAATGATCGGCAGCAGCAGCGGGTGATAATAAAACGAACTCCGCCAGTCTCCCCGCAGCAGAGCCAGCCCCGCACGGGTCAGACCGCAGCCCGGACAGGGCAGACCGCTGAAAAGGCGGACAAGGCAAATCTGTACTCTGCCGATCAGCAGCCAGTAGACTCCGAGCGCGGCAAGGACAAGAAAAATGATCCGGAACTTCTGCATTCCGGACCATTGCGTTTTTTCATTTACGTTTTTCATTCCAGTTCGTTCAACTGGCTCTGAATGATGAGTTCGCTCACCAGCCCCAGCCCCAGAATGGCAAGGATCAGATTGATAACGCTGTTATCGGTCACAGCACGCCCGGTCTCGCCCTGAAATTTGGCAATATCGGCGGAAAATTTGAAAACCCAGTAGTAAAAGAAAGGGAAAAAACAAAGCAGACAGAGCAACAGTTCCAATGCCGGATTGATGTCACTGTAATTGGCGTATTGCTTGAATTCGGCACGCGCCATATACATCCAGAAAATATTGTAGAGTCCGCATGTGATAAAAGTCAGAATGACCATAACGATAATACTGCGCTGCTTCATAGAAAACCTCCTGTTTTACGGTTGATGCAGTAAATATATCATAATGTAATTGATTTTCAAGAGCATATCATCGTTTTTTAATGAATTTTTTCCGATGAAAAATTACATACCCTTTCAAATCCTGTGCCGGACTTTGTTTTTGAAAGGCTGTGTACGAAAGGTTGACTGATTTTTACAGGGGCTTCGGAATGCTTCGTCCGCTCAACGCCCCGATAAAATACGCTACGCTCTTTTTTCGGGGCATCGCACCCGGCGAGCTGGAGCACGTCCGGGTACGACCTGGTACAGACGGAGGCTCGAGAGCCCCGCACGGGGCGACAGCCGACCACTACCGAGGCCGACGTTCGGCCGCTGCGCTTGTACTTTCGCCGCCATTTTAAGGCGGCGACCAGCGTTCCGCCGCTGGATCACGTCCGGGTACGACCCGGGG
>JAFTUS010000010.1 GCA_017466125.1 Lentisphaeria bacterium
AGCATGGCGGCGAGGATTGCAATAATTGCAATTACGACGAGAAGCTCGATCAGCGTGAACGCTGATCGAATGAAGCACGGCTTCGCCGTATGAAGCGCAGCGTTGCTGCATGAAGCGTTTGCCTGCGGCAAACATGAAGCACTTGCTTTGCAAGTATGATGCGGCGTATTTTTGTGAGCGGCATTCTCCGTATGTTTCCGTACACATCCGTTCTTATCCGTACAAACAAAGCGTTTAAAAAAATCACGGCAGTGTTGTGATGTAACGACCAACAGTTCGATCAAGGTAAACTTTCTTTTCATTGCTTTTCCTTTCTTCCCAGAAAAAGGGATTTTTTTCATGAGACAACGTTGTAATTCACTGTTGCATCAAGTATATTATACTATGCTTTTATAATTTTGGGAATTTTATTTTTGATACATTAACCTTGAATTTGTTGCATTTTTGGAAAATAAATGTTTTCGCCCGGTGAAATTTTGTTATTGGAGAATGTTCAGACTGAAATCCGTATACTCACGGAGGCGGCAACAGCCTTTTCCGGAGGAAGGTTTTATCATACCGGAAAAACCTCTTCCGTGGAGTTTGCCCAGGATATGCACCCGCTTTTCCGGTTTATTCTGCAGCTTGAGGGGGAATTCACCTATACCATCAGTGACAAGGAGGAGATCCGGGATATAAAACTTCTTCCCGGGGATATTCTTTTCTGTTCCCGGCAGGGAACGACCCGTCCGCATATGCCTGACGGCAATATGCTGATGTATACGATCAGTTTTTTCCCGGGATTTATCCGTTTTCTGGTGACCCGGTGCATCGAAGCTCCCGATGGGAAATATCAATTACAGAACTTCTGGCACCACTCCGCTTCTCCGCTGGATTCTGCCGGCTGGAATGTGATCCATGCCCTTGACGAACTGTGCCGCAGCGATGTGCTGCGCCCCAACTACGCCGAACTTGCCAAATTCATCTTTGTTCACTGCAACGATCTTTTGCAGCAGGAGGCGGTAACGTCGAACAGCGGCAAAGCGTTTCAGACCTATCAGCGGATCTGTGCATTTATGACAGAAAATTTCAGCCGCCCGATCACCCGGGAGACGGTTGCAGAAAAGATGCACCTGAACCCCTGCCATATTTCCAAACTCTTCCGCCAATTCAGTGAATTATCTTTCAACCGGACTTTGCGCAAATTCCGCATGGAATGGGCAATGGAACTGCTTCAGGAAAAAACATGGACGATCAAGGAGATCGCCGACCAGTGCGGCTACTCCTCTGCGGACTACTTCATTGAAAGTTTCAAGCAATACTACGGGCAATCCCCCGGCCGTCTGCGCCGGTAATGCTGCGATGAAGCAGTTATGGACTTTTGATGCTGACGGCGTAAATCAGAATTTACGCAATTTGTAATACTTGGGCGATATTCCGTATTTCTTTTTGAATTCATGTGCAAAGTATTGTGCAGAAGCATAGTGAAACAATTCTGCGATCTCCTTGATCGAACATAAATTGTTTTCCAACTGTATTTTTGCACGCTCCAGTTTTTGATCCAGAAAATAGTTGATCGGCGAAATTTTCAGATATTTCTGAAATTGCCGGTGCAGTGTTGCTTTGCTGGCTCCGGAATAATGCGCCAAATCGGTCAGAGATAAGGAGCCTTCCAAATGCTGATTTATATAGTCCAGCGCCCGCTGCAATTCCGGCGGATGCTGCTGCATAACGGATTGTTCCGCCAATTCCAGCAGCAGGGAATAACACTGTAAACTCATTTCCCGGTGATTTACCAGTGCGGATCGTCCGCAGAGTTCATTGAGACGGTCAAATATCTGATCGATTTTTTCGTGTGTTTGCGGAACGATCCGGTCGATTTGATTAAGCCCCAGCGTTTCCAGATGCAAACGCAGCAGCGGTCCCCGCATGATCACTGTTTTTTTTGTAGCAAAATCCGTTTCACACCTCATGGAATTATCTTTGTCCAGATGAACCAGAAATATTTCTCCCGGCTTTACTTTCATAGTGACATTATTCTGTTGAAAAATAAATACACCGCTCTGAACATATTCCACGGAAAATGTATCGGAAAATATCCGTTGCCGGAAACATTCTTTGCACCATTCATCCACGCCGCAGACATGGAGCTGCAATGGATACCCCGGCCCCGGATCATTGATACAATGGAACTTATGAATCGGGTATTCGCCGTAATTACACCCCTCAAGACGGGATTTCCCCAGAGCCTCGCCATTATATCTGGTACGTTTTCTCATTTCAGTCTCCACGGTGAAAATATGTTTGCTTTATTTGAGAATATAGCATACGTTTTTCTTTTGTCAATACCCACTGAAAATATCTTTACTTTATTTGAGAATATAGCGTACGTTTTTCATTTTTACATTGATTGAATTTTCAAAAATCATGTTTTATATTAATCGCCATAACAGATACGGCGATCCCATTACGAAACAGAAAGGACACGATTTATGAGTATTTATCCTGATATCTGGGGAGGAGGTCAACTGCTTGCATTTTCTGGCATTGACGGGCAGACGGATTTCAAAAACGGTCTGGTTCTGCGTACGGCTATGGATGGATATGCTTTTGAATTCAAAAATTCTCTTCCCGCCTCGCCGGATGCCAAAATCATCTATACGGGATCGGCTCCGGAACGAATCGAATTGACCGGAGATTTTTTCCGCTTTTATGCCGGAAATCAAGTTTCCACCGGGATCATTGCCGATGCCTCAAATATCCTGCTTGAAGGTGAATTCAAACTTGAACTTACTCCGGAATATGAATACGCCCGGACTGGAACACGCATGGTGGCTGCTCTCAAGGGTTTTCTTTGCAAAGAGTGGCTTTCCGCTGATTTGGAACAGTTGCTTGACGCGCGAACCCTCTTTTTGCGGAATGTCCCGATCCCGCCGGAAGTTTCCGAAAATTCAAAACGTGCCGCACGCAAAGCATGGTCCCAGTTGAAAACCCAGATCTATGCTCCGGAAGGGCAAATCCGTTCCCGCTGGAGTACACCCGACCGCTGGCCGCACAAAAATATGTGGTTGTGGGACTCTGTATTCCACGCTCTCGGAATGCGGCATTATGATCCCAAACTTGCCCGGGAGATGATTTCGGCAATGTTCGATTTGCAGCGGGCGGATGGTCTGATCCCCCACAGCGGAAATCCCGTATCATTCCGTAACTCGACACAACCTCCGGTACTTTCTCTGGCGATAAAAATGATCGATGCTGTCGATCCTGATCCGGAATGGATCGCTGAACTTGCTCCGAAACTTGAACGTTATATTGAGTGGATCATGGCAAACCGCGATTCCGACGGCAACGGTTTGGTCGAATGGGAAATTGAGGCAAATGAAAACTGCCGCAGCGGAGAAAGCGGCATGGATAACTCTCCGCGTTTTGATGGAGCAATCCAACTTGACGCACCTGATTTCAATGCGTTTCTTGCTTATGAATGTGAAGCACTCGCCCAATTCCTGCCGGAAAAACGGGATTACTGGACCGCTCATTACGACCGCTTGTGCAAAGCGATGAGAGAACGCCTTTGGAGTGAAGAGTGCGGAATGTTTGTCGATTATGATGTGAAGGGAAATTGCCGGACAAACATTATGTCCAGTGCGGGTTTTCTGCCGTTATATTGCGGAGCCGCCACTCCGCAGCAAGCCGCAAAACTGGCACAGCATCTCACGAACCCGGAAACCTTCGGAACTCCGCTGCGGGTGCCGTCCATTGCAAAATCCAATACTGCGGCTTATCGGAAAGATATGTGGCGGGGGCCGGTTTGGATCAATATCAACTATCTGATCGCTCTCGGCTTGGAGCGTTACGGTTATCATACACTGGCAAGTTCGATCATTCAGGACTCCTTGCGGGAACTGGAAAAATGGTATCTGAAATGCGGAACATTTTTTGAATTCTACGATGACCGCAAAGAACTGGAGCCGCGCGCGTTGGACCGCAAGGGGAAAATGCCGAAAGTTTACGATCCGTATCATCAGGCGTTTCATGATTACGGCTGGTCAGCCACCTTGTATCTGGAAATGCTGTTCCACCCGGAATGGAAATAAATCAGAGATCAACATAAAACGACAAAAAAAGAAAGGGAATATCATGAAAAAAAGAAGCACGAAAAAAGGGAATTTCACCCTCATCGAGTTGTTAGTCGTTATCGCCATCATCGCCATCCTTGCGGCTATGCTGCTTCCTGCTTTGAATAAAGCTCGGAATAAAGCATCTGCGATCCAGTGCGTGGGAAATCAGAGGCAGGTCGGCTTGGCTTTCATGCAATATTCGGATGCATTCAATGGAACTATGCTGACCTGGGTATATCAGAATGTGTTCGGTTACAGCACGAATCAAGTCGATTATTCATACTTCCTCATGAAAAACGGCTATCTTCCTGATGTAGATTCGAATAAAGCTACGCTGATCCCTAAATCCGTAATGCACTGTCCATCAGCAAGATGGAGCGGTAATGGCTGGAGATATGGAATGATGGTTCCATGTAACAATACTTATGATGAAAAATTCAACTACTGCCTTCAACACTATAATTCATACACGGTTTTGAGACCTCTCAAGACCTCGAATCCGTCAAAATTCAGTTATCTGTATGACAGCGTTTATAATAATTCTGCAAATGCCAGTTTCTATGGCCGCGCATTTGATAGACTGTATAACGATCCCAATTTTGGAAAAGCCTATACCCAGCACATGGGAAAGATGAATTCGCTTCATCTGGATGGACATGTTTCCACACGTTCGAAAGCAGAGTTTATTGCCGATATCAGAGCGGTCGAACCGGGTGAATCCAACTACAGCAACACGATCGTAGAGTTTTATTAGTACAAACCAACATTTGAGGTGACAAAATGAAACTGAAACTGACTTCGCTTTTCGCTCTGACTGCGGCGTGCCTTTTCGGCGCACCGGAAACAACTGTTGACTGGAGCAAGGTCGCCGTCTCACAGAATGACAAGGGGCAGATCCGATTTTTCTCCGGAAAAAGACATCATGGATACGTTCGAGACTGGAGCAATAAAAACCTCGGGAAAGCCGAGATCCGAGACGGATTCCTTATTCTTGATGCGACCGGATATAAAGATTCCAAAACTTATGCCATGATCTATCTCAACGCGAAAAAATATCCGGATCAGATGGTTCAGATCGAATTCGACATTGCCGGAAATGAAGATGGGATGAAGGTCGATTTTTATTTCACCGGCAGCCTGACCAATAAAAAACATTATTGGAAAAAACATATTCTGACTGTTACCAAAAACATGCAGCATATTGTTCTGCGGCAGAAACTGCCGAACGATCTTGCTTTTCTGACTTTCCGCTTTGATTTTCTCTCTTCCGGAATTTACAAAATCGGCAATATCAAATACGGAGTTGCCGAACTGAAGAAAGTTGATGGTTCCGTCAACCACATCCCGAACGGCGGAGCCGAGCGGGGATTCTATTGCGTCATGCCTCCGACTCCGAAACGATTCGTAGGTCTGATGAAAGTCACTCGTGACAGCGAGGTGAAACACAGCGGCAAATATTCCTTCCGCCTGGATGCTGTCAAAAACAGTTATAATCGGCTTGTCCTCAACAGTGTTCCGTATGTCTCAGGCCAACCCGCTTCATTCTCCGCCTGGATGCGCGCGGAAAAGCCGACTCGTGTTGAACTTATGATGTTTGCATGTTCCGGCAGTGCATACATAAAAGACTTCATGATCGGGAAAGATTGGAAAAAATATACTCTCACCATCCCGGAATTCGGAAAAAAAAAAGTCCCCGGTGTTCTAACGGTCGGTGCCCCGGATTTAATGCCTGCTCAGCATATCAATCCTGCCATAACTCTTTCTTTTAAGGAAGCGGATACAATCTGGATCGATGACCTTGCATTTCAACTGAATACGGAAACAACGGAGCAAACTCCGTCCGTTTATATTTCCGGCAGACTGAATGAGCCCCGCGGATATTACCGTCAGGGGGAAGCGATCACGGCTTCCATGCGCTTCGAACCCTCCGGATCACTGAAAACCGCCGAACTCGAATATGAACTTGTCGACTGGCGCGGTCAGCCGCTGATCCCGGTTCGGAAAGAGAAGATTTTTCTGCCGATGAAAAAGGATTTCACCTTCAAAGTTCCGGAACATGCGCTCGGTCCTATGAATCTGAAGTTCCGCGTAATTTCCGGCAAAGAGGTCATGACGCACAATTTCTACTGCGGCGTCATTTCCCGGGAACCGGTTTTCAACAAACGAGTCGGTGCGAATGTTACGCTGAGAGCCCGCGAAGGTGTTGAGCTCACCGCGAATCTCCTGAAAGATTTTGGAGTCGGAGCAGTCCGCGCATGGGCACATCATCCCGGAGCAAAGCATCTCGATATCTTACGCGAAAAAGGATTCTATGTTCTGCTCTGCCTTCCGTTTCCTCATGGGAAAAAGAATTTTAATGAGAAAGCCCAGCTTTTTCTCCCGCTGAACTATACAGATTATCTGGATCAACTCAAGAAAGATATAGACATATATTACAGGAACAATGTCGATATCTACGAAATTTTTAACGAACCTAACATCTGGAGCGGACGCTCAAAGAATCCCGATCCAGCCAAATACCGTGATGCCACACCGGACGCCGTTGTCGAGGGAACTCTGAAAATCTCGGATTTTCTGAAGAAATATGAGCCGAATGTTTCGATTGCGGGACCGGGATGCTGCGGTACCTCAAGTGCCTATATCGGCAGTTATCTGGCAAAGGGCGCTGACAAAGCGGTACAGGCCGTCACGGAACATCCTTACCGTTATCTGCCGGAACAGCCGGATTATCAGGAAGACCTCAAAGCTTTGAAGAAGGTCGCGAAAGGCAAAGAGATCCAGTCAACGGAAAGCGGAGCTCGGACCTTCGGTTCCTTTCCGAATAACGAGATCCAGCCGTTCGCGGTCACAGGCGCGGCGCAGGATCTCCGTCTGATGATCATCGGGCTTGCAAACGGTGTCAGCCGCTTTTATCAATTCACCGCCGGGGGACACGAGGTCCAGAATGCCTGGGAGATCTTCATGGGGTCCGGACCGGAGGAGAACAACAGCTGGCAGCCGGGAGTCTGGCTCTATGCCGCAAGAACTTTTGCATCGCTTCTCAAAGAGAACGCAAAGGCGTCTCCGCTGCGTCTCGGATTCGATTACCGCTGCTATATCTTCGATGACGGCAAGGAACGGGTCGCCGCGCTCTGGAAATGGTTCGGAAAGCCTGTGGAACTTGTGTTCAAAACCCCCGTTCCCTATCTGGATATGATGGGGAACCCGTTCACGAAGAAAACGATCCGTCTTGACCATTGTCCGATCTATATCAAGTCAGAGAAAAGTCTGGCGGAGCTCGGCAAAATGATCCGGAGTGCGATCCCCGTTTCCGAGGATGAAGCCCCGGTCAAAGTTACAACCGATGTCTCCGATGCGGATACTTTCACTGTCAATCTGAAAAATCTGACGATCCGTACACTTTCAGGAGAAGTCAGCCTTTCCACCGGAGAAAGCAGAAAATTCGATGACCTCAAAGAAGAAGCCGTGCTCAAGATCCCGTTCCGCGTACAGAACCGCATCACGGCACAGCCGCAGAAAATCGCCTTGACAGTCAAGGTCGGAAAACATGTCCTGAAACAGGATGTTGCCTTGAAAGCGATCCTCGTTCCGAAAACGGAGAAGAAAATCACGGTCGATGGAAATCTGGATGACTGGAAACAGTATTCCACGGTCAAACTGGATCAGCGGAACGCCGTCCAGTTGACTCCATGGAATGAAGAGGATCTCAAATCGAAAGCGGAAGTCCGCTTTGCATGGGATCAGGAAAAACTCTATGTTGCCGTGATCGCGGAGAAAAAGGGATTCTTCCCGGATCAGTATCTTTCCCCGTGGAACGGCGATGGTCTCCAGATCGCTCTGGATACGATGCGCAATGCCGACAACCAAACGATCAAATATCAGGATGACGATTTCGAATATGCGGTCTGGCAGAAGGCTGGGAAAGCACAGGTTTCCCGTCATCAGGCTTCCAATGCATCGTATGACAGTCTGCCGAAATCGCTCGGCTTGACCGATGACGTTGCAGTTGCCATCAAGAATCAGGGTGACCGGACCATCTATGAAATGGCGTTCTCTCCGGTTTCCATCAGCCCGTTCAAACTGTTCCAAGGTTCTGCATGCAGGTTCAATCTGATTCTGAACATGAACAATGGAAAACAGCGGATCGGCTGGCTGGAGATCTCTCCGGGAATCGGGAAGATGCCAAAGAGACCCGGCATTTTCCCGGATCTGATCCTTGAAAAATAAGAACAAAAACAACATAAAACCAAGTCCGTGGAGTAAAAAAATTCTCGCGGATTTAAGAAAGGAAAGAACACTATGGAAAAACCCTGGATGAATGCGGCTTTATCGGCAGAGGAACGGACTGAGCTTTTGCTTTCGGTCATGAACGTCGATGAAAAAGTAGCCCAGCTTTTGGGAATGAGAGGATATACTCTTTACAACCGTCATGGGGATAAACTTGAAATCTCACAGGAACTGATCGATTTCTATAAGGAATTTCCGGGAGCCGGACTTTTGAGTTGGAATCGTGCTGACTGGCATTCAAAACGCGGCTGGGATAACGGATTGACTCCGGAACTCATGCCTGTTTGGTACAATATGATCCAAAAATATGCAATCGAAGAGACACGTCTTGGGATTCCTCTGCTGCTTGGCAGCGGTGCGATCCATGGGATTTTTGCGTTGGGCGGTTCCGTGTTCCCGACCGGGATCGGTCTGGCTTCCACATGGAATTTTGATTTGCTGAAAGAGTGTTTTGATGCCATTGCCGACGAAGCCTGCGCCTGCACTGCGGCTGATGGCTTTTCTGCATCCGGTCCGACACAGGATGTGGCGCGCGATCCACGCTGGTCCCGCGTGGAAGAAACGTATGGAGAAGATCCTTTTCTGAGTGCAGAAATGACCCGTGCATTCTGTGAAGGAATGCTGATGCGCCGCAAAGCGGGCAAACCCGGTCCGACTCCAGCGATCCGCCATTTTCTTGCATACGGAGAAACGGAGGGAGGACTCAACAAACAAGCTGCTCACTGTGGAGATAATGAACTCTACAACGTGCATCTTCGTCCATTTGAAGTCGGATTCAAAAATGGCGCATCCAGTGTCATGACAAGTTATAACATGGTAAACGGCATTCCTTGTACGATTTCTCCTTTGATCAACGATCTGATCCGCGGGAAATGGCACTGGGATGGAACGGTTGTTTCCGATGCGGGAGCATTCGGCGAGCTGGTATGGCAGGGATTTGCCAAGGATCTCGGTGATGCCGCGGTTCTCAGTCTGAAGGCAGGCAACGATATGTGCTGCTGGGAAACTGAGGTTTTTAAGACCGGAATCAAAATGGCACTGGAAAGAGGACAGCTCACCGAAGAAGATTTGAATGTTCATGTCCGCCGGATTCTTGTGCGGAAATTCAAATCAGGCATTTTCGAGCATCCCTATATCGAGGATATGCAGGTATGTGTGAAAGCGTTCCGTTCGCCGAAGTCGCGGAAAGCCGCTCTGCAGGCTGCACGCGAAAGCATCATTCTCATCAAAAATGAGAATAACACTTTGCCGCTTAAAAATATCAAAAAACTTTCCGTGATCGGACCCAATGCAGATAACATGCACAATCAGATTGGGGATTACAGCGCTCCGCAGCGTCCCGGTGATATCATCACGGTCCGGGCTGGACTGGAAGCCGCCGGATTCAATGTTTCGTACGCACGCGGATGCAAGATCCGTTCGATGAACAAAGCCGGATTCCCGGAGGCATTGAACACGATCGACACGGCAGATGCTGTGATCGTTGTCATCGGCGGCTCGAGCATTCCCAATATGGAACTGATGCAGCTGGATAACGGAGAAGCCGCGACAATAGATGTCAGGCTGGATTCCGAGCAGGACAAAGATTGCGGAGAGGGATTCGACCGGGCGAAACTGCATATCGGCGGAGTTCAGCTGGAACTTCTGCGGGAAGCCGCTGAAAAAGCTCATGCGCAGGGGAAAAAGGTTGTGACCATTCTCATCATGGGGCGTCCGTTGAATTTGCTGGATGTCTGCCAACATTCCGATGCGGTTCTTCTTGCATGGTATCCGGGTATGGAAGGCGGAACTGCGATCGCGGAAACCTTGAAGGGCGAAAACAATCCTTCGGGCCGTCTGCCGATCACATTCCCCGATACCGAAGGGCAGATCCCGGTTTATTACAACAGTCTGCTCTGGAGAAAGAACTATGTCGATGTTTCATCGTATCCGACTTTCCGTTTCGGGATGGGCGGTTCCTACACCACATTTGAGCTCAGCAATGTTCATGTGGAAAAAACGGAAATGACCCTTGGCGAGGAAAATCATGTCTGTGTCACAGTCAAAAACACAGGTTCCTGTGCCGGAGCGGATGTCATCCAGCTTTATCTGCATGATGTGGTTTTCTCGGTGGCACGTCCGGTGACCGAGCTCAAAGGATTCCAGAAGGTATATCTGAAACCCGGCGAATCGAAAACAGTACGCTTTGCCTTGACTGAAAAGGAACTCGGCTTCTATAATTCCGCTTTGGAATATGTGGTCGAACCGGGAGAATTCACGGTAAAAGTCACTGATAACGGAGCTCCATACAACAAAGAGATGGTCGATACATCTTTCATTGTCAAATAGCGGCAGGTATTATGAACAGACTGAAGGAACAGCGTCACTGGTCAGGCGTTTGGATCAAGGATTCCGAAGTACATGGCAGTTGGATGACTCCGTCACGGCCATCGCCATATTTCCGCAAGGAATTTGAGTGGGATAATGGAAAAAATGCCAGGATTTTCATTTCCGGTCTTGGATATTATCTGCTGTATCTGAACGGGAAACGGGTCGGGGATCATGTTCTGGATCCTGTTGTTACGCGCTATGATATACGTGCAAGGTATGTGGAGTATGATGTCTCCGAATTTATGAATCCGGGACGCAATACGATTGCAGTTATACTCGGAAACGGCTGGTATAATTGCCAAACGAAAGAAGTCTGGCATTTTGACAAAGCCCCTTGGCAGGATGATCCGAAATTGCTGTTTGAACTCGAATCGGATGGTAAGATCCTTGTCAAAAGCGATACCTCGTGGAAAGTTTTCCGCGATGGTGCTTTCCGTTTCACCCTGCTGCGCAACGGCGAAACGTATGATGCAAGACTGGAGCCTTCCGGCTGGATGCTGAACGGATTCGACGATTCCGGCTGGAAACAGGCTGTCATTGGACCCGGACCGGGAGGTGTGATCACCATGCAGGATACGCCGCCATGCAAGGTAATGAAAGTCACACCGACCAAGCTGCTTCATGCAATTTCAGAACATGAGTTTGTTTACGATGCCGGATTCAATACGACCGGCTGGGGGAGACTCACTGTCAAAGGTTCAGCAGGAAGTTCGGTCAAGCTGATCTATTCGGAAAAGTTGAACGGCAAGGATATCGATCAAAGCCATATTGCAAAATTTGTGCTCGAAGGCGTGTTCCAGACAGATGAATATATTCTGAACGGGAACGGGATCGAGATTTGGGAGCCATCCTTCACCTACCATGGTTTCCGCTATGTAAAAGCAATCATTACAGGCGATGCGGAAATCATTTCTATCGATACTTGTTTTGTCCGTTCGGCATTTGAGGAGATCGGATCTTTCGAGAGTTCCGACCCGATCCTGAACAAACTTTGCGAAATCACGAAACGTTCCTACGAATCAAATTTTACCGGGATTCCAACCGACTGTCCACATCGGGAGAAGAACGGCTGGACAGGAGATGCCTTTATTGCCGCAGAAACGGGTCTTTTTTTCTATCGTTCTGCTTCGGCATATGCCTCATGGCTCCAGACAGTTCAAGATTGTCAGCGTCCTAACGGTCAGATTCCTGCCATTGTTCCTTCGGGCGGCTGGGGGTACAATGGGGCGGGACCCGCATGGGATGGCGCTTTTGTGATGATTCCCTGGTACATTTATCTCTATACAGGGGATGATACGCAGATTCGCGATCACTATCAGGGAATCAGACAGTATCTGGAATTTCTTGCCACAGTTTCTGAAGATCATATTGTGGGAATCGGACTCGGTGACTGGTGTCATTACGACAATAACCGCAGAGTTACAGTTGCTCTGACATCCTCCGGATATTATTATCAGTTCGCACGGATTATGTCAAAATATGCGGAACTGCTGGGGAAGAACGATGATGCCGTATTTTTCAAAAAACTTTCGGAAGATATTGCTTCGGCTTTTCACCGTGAATTCTACCAAGGGAACGGCATCTATGCAAATGGAGAACTGACAGCTTTCTCATGTCCTCTTTACCACGGACTGGTTCCTGATTCCGAAAAGGAACTTGTGGTGCAGAAAATGATCGAACTGATCGAATCGGAAAACTGCATCAGTGATTTCGGGATCCTCGGGGCAAAATATACGCCGAGAGTCCTTTGCGACATCGGACGCAGCGATCTTGCTTTGAAGATGCTCGTTCAGCCGGAATATCCCGGCTGGGGACATTGGGTCCAGCTTGGTGCAACGACTCTGTGGGAATCATGGAAAGGCGTATCCTCACAGAATCACATTATGTTCGGTGATATCGCGGCATGGATGATGCAGTATGCCGCCGGGATCCGTCCGGATGAAAATGCTCCCGGATTCATTCATGTAACCTTGGCTCCGGAATGGCAATGCGGGCTGTCTCATGTGAAAGCCGAATACAACTCAGCATCCGGCATGATCCGTGTGGAATGGCGCAAGAACTCCACTGGATTCGAACTGCAGACGGAACTTCCGGTCAGCGGAAAAGTCATTCTGCCGGATGGATCACCCCGAATACTGCATGCGGGGAAAAATCAGATACTCATTTGAATCTCATAACGAATAAAAGTAAAAGGAAAACAGAATCGAAGAGTAGTAAAAAGGCAGCTGCCGAAAAAATCGGTGATCACCTTGAAATTTGACAAGGATTTATCCCAGAAAGAGTGAGAAAGGTAAATGATCGGGGACTTTCGGCATTCACATCACGTTCGAGTTTTTCCCGAAATTTCGATTCGAGATTTTTCGATTTTTTTCATTTCGAACTTGAAAATTATATAATTAGGTACTGCTGTTCTGATTGATTGATGGAGTTATAATAAATTGAAAAAAACAATGCAGGGTTCTTGAAATCCTGATTCAGGAAGGTTATATTAATTCAAAATTTTTTACGTCGATTTTCCAGAAAAAACGCAGGTGTATTATGAAAAACTTGAATATTTATCTTGATCAGCGGGAAAAACTTCAGAAAACTTGGGATTTTGGCGTAAGTACCTGCCATGCTCCTCTGTTATTGAGAGATGATTTGCAAAATCACCTGAAAATTATCAAACAACAGTGCGGCTTCAAATATGTCCGTTTTCACAGTGTTCTGAACGATG
The DNA here is from genome assembly GCA_017466125.1 of Lentisphaeria bacterium. Taxonomy (GTDB): domain Bacteria; phylum Verrucomicrobiota; class Lentisphaeria; order Victivallales; family Victivallaceae; genus Victivallis. Next base: position 13,471 of record JAFTUS010000010.1, read on the forward strand.
ATATGGAAACGGTCCAGCCGGACGGTTCATTCAATTTTGACAAGGCAATCGCCGTTTACCGCAATGTCCTCGCACTTGGATTTACTCCCTTTGTGGAAATATCCTCCATGCCGTCTGCTCTTGCCTCGGCTGACAGTTACATTTGCGAATACAAGTTCCGCAATGCGCCTCCTGCTGATTGGGAGAAGTGGAAAAAACTGGTAACGGCTTTCACCTCCGCATTAACAGCCGCCTTTGGAGAAAAAGAGGTTCGGAATTGGTACTTTGAAGTATGGAATGAGCCGGATATCTCATTTTGGAGCGGCACTCAGGAAGAGTATTTCAAGCTTTACGATATCACCAGAAATGCTGTAAAATCCGTTTGCAGCGCATACCGTGTCGGCGGTCCCGCAACGAGCAAAACCGCATGGATCGGAGATTTCTGCGATCATGTCTCAAATCCGTCAGAATTTGATGACGAAGAGGGAATACGCTGCGATTTTATTTCCAGCCACGCTTATCCGAGCGATTTGGCGTTTCTCAACAGTGCCGACGGTGAAGTTAAACTGCTTGAAGCCGATGTTTTGTCTGATCTCTGCACAAAAGCCCGTCGTGTCATCGATGAAAAACTGGGTCCGGAGGTTCCCTTTATTTTCGGCGAATGGAACTCTTCTGCCGGACCTTATGCTTTCAATCATGACGAGTGCAACAACGCTCCTTTTATCTGCAAAACTGTAATTGAACTGAATAATACCGTACAGGGAGCCATATTCTGGAATGCCTCTGATATTTACGAAGAGGGCAAATTTCATTACACTCCGTTTCACGGGGGTTACGGGATAGTTAATGTCAACGATATTCCAAAGTCATCATTTCATGCGTTCCGGATGTTGAACCAACTTTCCGGCGAACAGCTCGGATGCAGTTTTGATGCAGAAAAATGCAGTGAACATGGCGCCGTTGCAGCAATAGACAACCGGTATTTGCGGATTATCGTCTGGAATTACCGCCAACCCGGAAGCGAAGGCAAACCTCTTGCGTTTACATTCAAAGGGCTTCCGGCGGAAACTGTACTTGACGGCGAATTCATTCTCCCGGGCAAAGGCAGTGCTTTTGAAACCTGGTGCGAACTCGGTTCTCCGGATTATATCAACCGGAAATTTTTGGATGTCCTCGAAGAAGCATCGATCCCGGCAAAGGCAGTCATCCCGGCAACGCAAACCATTGAACTTGCCCCCGGCACAATGGCGATGTTCTCCTGCAAAATAGATTGAATACTGAATTTCTGCGAACATTGCGTACCCGCCCCGGACATCGAACTTACTGTCATCCGGGCGTATACCGTAGAACCTCAACGAAAATCAGTCCGAGTTCAGTACTGCTCCAATCATAAAAACGGTTTAATCTGGCAGAATTTTGCGATATTGAGTTGAAAAAACAGTCGGAGTGTGGTAAATTATTCCCCCCCAAAAAAGGATTAAAACTCCGTTTCGATCTTGGAATCGACTTCAGCGACGGAGCTTTGGCAGGCTCACAGCGTGCGGAAAGCCGCTCCGAGACGGCTGAAATCCTTTATGAATGCAGGATAAGTTACCGCTGCGCACTCCGCATCGTTGATGACGGTTTCACCCTCCGCAGTCAATCCGGCGACCGCCAATGCCATGGCGATACGGTGGTCGCCGTAACTTTCCACTTCCGCACCGTGCAGTTTGCCCCCGCGGATCACCATGCCGTCAGGAAGTTCCTCCACATCGGCACCCATTTTGGCAAGTTCGCGCGTCATGCAGGCGATACGGTCAGTCTCCTTGACCCGCGCCTGCGGCGCATTGACCAGACGGGTCTCGCCCGATGCATTACACGCCGCAACCGCCATGATCGGCAGAGCGTCCGGCGTTTCATTCAAGTCGATGACCTTCCCTGTCAACGGACGATCCGGAACGATTTTCAACAGCCCTGAACGGTGTTCCAGTTCTGCCCCCATCTCTTCCAGATAGGAAAATACTTTTTTATCCCCCTGAACATCATTGAAGTCCAGATTGCGGATGGCAACTCCGTCCCCGGCGATCACCCCCGCCACCAGCGGAAACGCCGCCGTGGAGAAGTCCGCCGCGATGACACGGCTGAAACTTTTCACCCGCTGGCCGCCCGGAATGTGCCAATGCAGATAATCAGCAGAGTGTTCCACTCTGATCCCGAGGGTATCAAGCCAACTTAACGTAATATCGATATAAGGTTTTTCATTCAGAAATTCCAGCGACACTTCCGAATTTCCCTCCGCCATGGGCAGAGAAAAAAGCAGAGCTGTCAGAAATTGCGATGTCGTCCCGTCCGCCGTCGTTCTGCCCCCCTTCACCGGGCCGTGAATGGTCAGCGGGCATTTGCCCGCCGCAGAAACGACCTTCGCGCCAAGCTGACTGAAACTGTCAAGCAGCCCTTTCATCAGTCTTGTGCGCAATGACGCATCCCCGTCAAAAGTAATGGCAAAATCCTGCAATGCGGCAAGACCGGAGAGCATACGCAAACCCGTTCCGGAGTTGCCCATATCGATCGTTTTGCCGGAATTGACAAACTTCCCGCCCACACCTTCAATGATCCAGCGGTCTTCAAGTTCGGTCACTTTTGCACCGAAACTTTTCACCGCTTCCAGCGCAGAACGGGTATCAGCGGATTCCAACGGAGCGATCAGCGTCGCCGTTCCATGACACAACGCCCCCGCAGCGATCCCCCGGATCGTGTGGGACTTGGAACCCGTAACAGCAATCTCCCCCGCAAGACGGGAGGCGCAAACAGACAGTTTCATCGACGCTTATTCCAAAATGAGACTCTTGTAATCTCCGCCGGGCGGGATCATCGGCAAAACGTGTTCATCATAGCCGGTATAAACATCCAGCAGATAGGGTCCGTCTGTCGCCAGCATCTCTTTGATGGCATCTTCCAGCTCTTCACGGCAGAAGACCGCACGTCCGGGAATGCCGTACCCCTTGGCGATCGTCACGAAGTCCGGATAAGGAAGCCCGGTGCAGTTGGTTCCGGGACAGTTGTCGCAATCACGGTTTTCACACCCCCGTGAACCCTTGCACCGCCCCAGCACCGTATTGCCGCGGTTGTGCTGAAAGAAACGATCCTCCCACTGTGCCACCATACCGAGGTGCTGGTTGTTGAGAATGATCATTTTTACATCGATCTCTTCCACAAAGAGAGTCCCGAGTTCCTGAATGTTCATCTGGAAACTGCCGTCACCATCGATGTTGATGACCAACTTTTCAGGACAGGCAACTTTTGCCCCCATCGCGGCGGGCAAACCGAAGCCCATTGCGCCCAGCGCACCGGAAGTCAGCAGTTGGCGGGGAGAACTGTATTTATACCACTGCGCCGACCACATCTGGTGCTGCCCCACACCGGGAACGATCACCGCCTTGCCTTCCGTCAAACGGGCAAGTTCTGAAATCACGAACTGCGGCTGCAAACGTTTCGGATCGTCCTTGTAGGAAAACATGTGATTGGCTTTCCACTCATTCACTTGCCGGAACCACGCCTTGTAATCCTTGCGGACAGGCTCTTTGCAGAGTTCCGCAAGCAGATATTTCACGTTGGCATGGACTCCGAGATCGGCAAATTTATTCTTATTGATCTCCGATTCATCAATGTCGATGTGAATGATACGCGCGTTGACGGCAAACTTCTGCGGATTGCCCGTCACTCGGTCGGAAAAACGCGAACCGAGTGCGATCAGCAAGTCACACTCGTTGGCAGTGTAGTTCGCCGCATAAGAACCATGCATACCAAGCCAGCGCAACGACAGCGGATGATCGTCCGGGATCGCCCCGATACCCATCAGTGTCGTCACCACAGGCATATTGTACGTTTCAGCAAATTTCACCAGCTCAGCAGAAGCATCCCCGCTGATGATTCCACCCCCCGCATAAATGCAGGGACGATTGCAGGAACGGATCATCTCTTTGATCTTTTCCACATCCGCCGGGTCAAACGTGATATCCGGATTGTACGCCTCGATCTCACACCCCTCAGTGAACTTGAACTCCACCTGCTGCTGCTGGACACTCTTGGGGATATCCACCACCACCGGCCCGGGACGGCCGCTGCGGGCAATATGGAACGCCTCTTTCATGATTTGAGGAATGTCATTCGCATCAAGCACCAGAAAACTGTGTTTCACAATAGGACGGGTCACTCCAATAATGTCAGTCTCCTGAAACGCATTCTTGCCGATCATGTGCAGCGGAACCTGACCCGTAATGAAAACCGTCGGAACAGAATCCATGTAAGCATCCGCAATCCCGCTGACCAGATTGGTCGCACCGGGACCGCTCGTTGCCATTGCAACGCCGACACGCCCCGAAACACGGGCATAACCATTGGCAGCAAAAGCTCCTCCCTGTTCATGGCGGGGAAGTACGACTCGCATTGACGAACGGGTCAATGCCTGATGCAGATCGATTGCCTGTCCGCCCGGATAAGCGAATACAACTTCCACCCCCAGAAGTTCAAGACAACGGATCGCAACTTCACTGCCCTTCAAAATTTCTGTGGTTTGGTTGTTCATTTTCTTTTCCTTGAATAAAATAACATCGTAAAGATTATAAAATATAGTCCTTCATAAGCAGATTTTCAAATAAAAATTCAAAAAAGACTTGTAAAATAGGGATTTTAGTGTTATTTTTAAAGAACGTACATCTTGAAAGCAACCAATAACGATGAAAAGGGGGTGAAAACCATGCAGACTGAAGTACGCGTCAAAAAAGGCGAGTTGATCGACCGCGCTCTGCGCCGTCTCAAAAAGAAACTCGACAAAGAAGGCACCCTCAAGGAACTTCGCAACCGTCGCCACTACGAAAAACCCAGCGACATCAAACGTCACGAAGCCAAACAGCGTCGCCACTGAGTTACTTTTCTTCTCCACGTGAGAAGAAAAGTAACCAAAAGAAGAGCGGAATAGGGCGGCGACGTTGCTGCCGCCTCCGCTTTCTTTTTGGAAAAAAGAAAGCTTGGCAAAGAAAAAACCTCCCAGAAAAATGGGGGATTTTTTATTTCTGAAGAGCGGAATAGGGCGGCGACGTTGCTGCCGCCTCCGCTTTCTTTTTGAAAAAAAGAAAGCTTGGCAAAGAAAAAACCTCCCAGAAAAAGGGAGGATTTTTTATTTCTGAAGAGCGAAATAGGGCGGCGACGTTGCTGCCGCCTCCGTTTTCTTTTTGGAAAAAAGAAAGCTTGGCAAAGAAAAAACCTCCCAGAAAAAGGGAGGATTTTTTGTACTCCGACAGCCGACACCAAGCCCCTCTGCTTGCCGCACGACAGGCCCCACGCCATCATCTGCGCCAAGAGCCGACACCAAGCCCCTCTGCTCGCCGCACCAAGTGGCTTTTGCTCGCTCAAGGGCATTTGCTCGACCAAACAGCATCTCTCGCCGCACCAATAAGCGACGTCCGTTTTTGTCCGTTGCTGTCCGTTATCGTCCGTTTTCTCCGGTGACTCAAGGGTCTACTCTCCTGCCCGACAGGCGTACTGCCAACCATCGCCATCCGCCAACCGCCGCCTTTTTCGGGCACAAAAAAACCCCGTATTGTGTGCGAAGCAATACGGGGTAAAAAAATTTCCGGCACCGTGCTACTCTCCCATAGTCAAATTTACAGTACCATCGCCGCTGGAGTCCTTAACCATCGTGTTCGGGAAGGGAACGGGTGTTTCAACTCCGCTATGAGCACCGGAAAATAAAAACAATAAAGAAAAGGTTGTAAGTCTCCGTAAGAATCAGCATAGTTGAGACTGTACCTTTTTCTCAATGCTCTTTAAGCTTTGAGAAAAAAGGTGGTTAAGCCTCACGGGCGATTAGTAATGGTAAGCTGAATACATTGCTGTACTTACACCTCCATCCTATCAAGGTCGTAGTCTTCGACCGCCCTTCAGTCCCTTGCGGGAGGGGATATCTCGTCTTTGGGTAGGCTTGGCGCTTAGATGCTTTCAGCGCTTATCCGTTCCCGACATAGCTACCCGGCAATGCAGCTGACGCCACAACCGGAACACCAGAGGTCAGTCATTCCCGGTCCTCTCGTACTAAGGAATGATCCCATCAAATATCCTGCGCCTGCGGAGGATAAGGAC
>JAFTUS010000095.1 GCA_017466125.1 Lentisphaeria bacterium
CCCGTCGCACCGAAAGCGGGAAGCCGTCGCCGATGTCGCCGGAGCGATCGCCGCCGCCGGAGGCCTCACCCCCGATCCTGCCGCAGAAGCAAAAAGAAAAGTCCTCGCCGCCATGCGCGATGATCCGGAAATAGCCCTTTTTCTTGCTGAATAGATAAAAACACAAAAAAAGTGTGTATGTTGACTCTTTTTTGTTTGAAAACACAAAAAAAGTGTGTATATTAAGTAATGTAATTAAAAGGGAATAAAAAATGAGCAGTTTTAACGAGTTTTACAAATTTCTTATCAAGAATGGCTACCGGGTTGATCGGCAGGGAAAAGGCAGTTGTGTCATGCTGATCGGCCCCAATGGAAAGAAATTCCCATTCCACAATCACGGTGCAAAGGAAATCAAAGAAACGACTAAAAAAGGCATCTTGAAACAAGCAGGATTGAAATAAAAAAAACCGGGGCTCTGCCCCGATATAAAAAGGAGGTAAAAAATGGAAAAAAGAACATATTTTCTGGCGGTATACGAGGCGGACGAAGCCTATACCGGGCAATTTGCAGATTTCGATTGCGTTTTTGATCAGGGGGATACCTTGGAAGAGGTTATTTCCAACGCAAAAGAACTTCTGAATTTTACGGTTGCCTATATGGTAGAACATAAAGAGCCCCTGCCGGAACCGAGTACCGGCAGAGACTACAAAGCAAAACTGGATCAGGAGCCTTTTTGTATCGTTCCTGTTACCGTCTATCCTCCGGCCAAAACCGAGAGAATAAATATCGCCGCCCCGGGAGAAAAGATTGCAGAAATCACGGATTACGCCAAAAAAAGCAAACTTTCCCGGTCGGAGTTAATGGTCAAAGCAACGCTCGAATATATTCGCGCTAATGCGTAAAATACGCGCTTGCCGCCTCAAAGACGCCTTGCCAGTCGATCTCAATGGCAATGCTCTTTGAGGCTTCTTTTAAGGCGGCACAGCCCGGGAGGAACAGGAAGAGCAAAATACAGCAGAGAACTCTCATTGCCGGTCCTCCTGTCTTTTGATCCGCTCTTCGAGCGGGCACTGCTGCCGCTTCTGCGAACAATCTGCGTATGTTACCTTCAGTGAGATTGCCTCCCGAATTCCCGTCAACTCCTGATGAATTTTCCAGAACCCACAAATCAGGCCCCCCAGCAGAGCGATCAAGTCATGCCAATTCATTTTCTTCCTCCTTTGCTTAAAACTTCTTTCTTTGCCTCGTACAACTCCGTCAACTCCGCCCAGCGATCCTCCAGATCCTTCAGCGTCTCTGCCGGCGGAAGTTCATCCGGCAGGGGCGTTCTGGAGAACGCCCTTTTTCGATGAAACGTGACTGCTTCACCGATCTCCGGAGTCTTTAACAGCCATCTCCGGACGAGCTGGTGCATTGCCTGTCGGCTGACCTTTTTCTTTCTTGCCAACTCGCCAGTGGAGCGTATGGAATCTGAAAACGTTCCGACAGGACATCAAAGATCTTGAAGTCGAGTGAAAACACAAACCCCAGCAGGAAGATCAAGTCATCTTGTGTATAGACCTTCTCTTTGCCCGGACGTTCCTCCCCGGGGATCGGATCCGGATCGGCGGCGATCTCCAGATTTATTTCGATCGCCGAAATTGGCGGATCGGCGGCGGTGCTGCAATGCCGCCGCTGCCGGCACGCCTTACACTCTCCGGTTCGCCCGAACTCCCTCCCGTAGCAGGGTAGCAGCCCCGAACTCTGCTTGCCCATCACTCGATCATGATCCCGGTGTCAACCAGCAGACTATCCGCACTGTACCCACGGAAATACAGCGTTGCCGACAGTTCACCGTCTTTGGGCGTGGTGATCGGACAGACGATCTTTTGCGCCCGGACCCCCTCGGAAACTCCCGTCCATTCTGAATCGTCGTCCAGCAGAATTCCCTCCGTCAGCGTGCTTACCGTTCCGTTGGCAGTGTGGTACTCTACGTAGAATTGGTCTTTAATGTTCGAGAAACCGCTGCTTGCAAAGTAGATCGTTGCGGTGTATTTTCCGGCCGCAAGAGAACTGTTGACCACGATCCGGTTCGGAGCGAAGCCGATCGGCAGGGCGGCCCTTGTGTGGCCAGCGTTGTTGGAGAAGCGGATCAGGACCAATCGCTGGAGCCAGGCGTCACCATCTTCATCCAGACGGATTTGCAACCGGGCATTGGTAGTAATAGCAATGCAGAAATTTCCTTTCAACCGAACCCGCTTGTTTGAGCCTTTGAACTCCACATCCAGCGTGTCAGCGCCAGTCAGAGATTTTATAACCCCAGCGCCTTTTTTGCGCATGTAGTCACTATTGACGTCGTTTGCAATCAGTAACGATTTGCCACAAAAAGCAGACATCTCAAAGCGTTCTGCCAGCATATCGGAGCGCAGCGTTGCTACATTGTCCTCCCCGATCACGTCGCAGATGATCTTGGCGATGGTGCTTTTGCCGCCGCCAGCGGTACCTTCCAGAATAATGAACTGCTGAGAAAGATTGTAGCCAAGCAGTGCCATTCCGCAATATTTCTGAAGCGTTTCAATCTGCTCGACAGAAAGCGCCTGCGCCAGCAGATCGTTCATGAACTGCGGACAATCGGCATTTTCGTTCAGATGAATGGGGATCATATTCCGCGAATAAAACGTGTGCGAAAATGGTTCACTCCCGGAAGGTTACGATTTGTTGTATAATATGAAAACACAGCGAGCAGCAGAAGAATATCTGTTCATGCGTTATTGCATTATGCGTCCGCATTGTTATATCTTTTATACGTATGTTTGGAAAAACGACAAATGGTATTTTCGCCGGTTAGATGGTTCTGGAGATATTCCATTAACCGACGCGATCGCACAAGGAATCGAGGATTGATCTTCATAAATTCATAAGATAAACAAAATATTTTACACAAGATTTTGCCTACGCCAGCATATCTTGTGCATTTTTTGTTGCATAATTTCCGTTTTTAGCGACATTTAACGGCAATAAAACCGCAATTCAATTCAAATATATGAAAAATATTTTTAAAATAATTTTTTGTTTTGCTCTTGTAATTTTGTAATTGGTGAAATATATTATTGCAAACAATGATTATATATTCATAAGGAGAACGCAAAAAATGGAAACAAAAAAAGATAAATTCGTTCGCGTAGCCGAGTCTCGCACCAATAAACTTATTTCGATGATCCGCCTTTTGGGGAACTGTTCCAACAAAGCCGTTTATGAATATACTGACAAAGATATAAAAAAAATCTTTAATGCTCTCGAAAGTGAATTAAAAGCCGCTAAAAGCAAGTTTCTTGAAACCTCTGAGACTGGCGCAAAATTCAAACTCTGAAAGGGCGATTCTGTATGAGCGAATATAAATTTAAGTTTCCATTACTTTATGGCGGCTGCAGTTCAGGATTGAATAATGCCGGTATTGAAACATTTAAATCTAATCCATTAGGGGCGCTTGCCAGAGAATGCGCCCAGAACTCTCTGGATGCGAAGGTCTCTGATGCGACACCTGCAAGACTTGAGTTCCACTTTCATGAGATCCCGTTGTTCGATATTCCAGGTGTATTGGATCTTAAAACTGCTTTTGAACAATGCAAAATGTCTTGGGGAGAAAAAACACAAGAATACATATTCAGTAATAAGGCTCTGACATATTTTGATCGTGAAAAAGTTTTAGTACTGGAGATTTCGGATTATAATACAACTGGGCTGTATGGACAGGATAAGGAAAAAGGCAGCGCATGGCATGCATTGGTCATGTCTGCGGGGCAATGCAATAAGAGTGCTGAAAATGCGGGAGGCTTCGGAATCGGGAAGAGCGCACCGTTTGCAGTTTCTGCATGGCGTACTGTTTTTTATTCTTCGATGACTCCTGAAGAAGAGTATGCATTCCGAGGGGTTTGCTATAACATGACCCATACAGATGCCAATGGCGCAGAGACTCAAGGCATCGGGTATTATGGACGTACTGACGGCAATACCCCAGAGATTATGAGTTTGCGTCAAAAAGATGAAATTCCGGCATTCTTTCGTCGTAAAAAGCCGGGAACATCGATATTTGTACTTGCTTTCAATAATCCCGAAGACAGCAAGGAAAAATTAAAGCATGCTGTATTGGAAAATTTTTGGCCTGCAATTTATTTTGATAAAATATGCTTTGATATCAACGGAGAAGAAATCTGCAAAGCTAATCTTGCTGAGCATATGGCAAAAAACGACAGTTTGAAAATATTTATGCAGTGCCTTGAAAGTCAAGGTAAAATATATTCGAAAGAAAATGTTGGCGCATTGGGTGAATGCGAATTGTATTTTCTGTTGACAGGAGAAAAACGTCAGGAAATTGTATGCACAAGAGCCAGTCGTATGAAAATCCAATCCATTACAACATATTGGAAAATGGATGGAATTGGTTTCGTAGGACTTTTCTCGTGTTTATCTCAAAAAGGAAATAAGATCCTTAAAAATATGGAACCGCCGGAACACAGCAAATGGGATTATAAAAGATCAAACGATGAAGATGACTCGTTAGCAGAAGGTGATCGCAAAAAGATTCTTGCAGAACTAAAAGACTGGATCAGAGAAAAAATAAATGCTCAAGTAGAGAAAAATTATACTGATGAAACTGATTTAGAGGACGCGGGACGATATTTTAACGAGCCAAGCAATGAAAATGGGGATACTGCTGGCGGCGAAAATAATCATGACGGTTTTTCATCTTCTGTTACAAACATTAAAATAAAGAAAATTTTAACCAGTAAACAAAAACGCCATGTCGATATCCCAACTGAGGCAGGAGGAGATATTGAAGGAGATGGCGTTACTGCATCTGAGCCAGGTACGGGACATGCTGGAGGAGGAAAAGGTGTTGTGCGTGATGGTGAAGAAGGCGGTTCTCCTGGAGGGAAACAGGCCGGAAACGCAAAGAAAATTAAATTTCCCGTCCGCAGTTTTATTGCTGGAGACGAATACGTTCTTATTGTTAAAACGAAAGAAGAATTTAAGGGCGATATTTTGTTATTTGCTTCTGGAGAAGAAGATGCTGAAAAACTTGAAATTATAAACGCGCGTACAGATGAACAAGACCTGCCGGTTTGTAGCGGAAAAATTGCAAATTTTTCTATGACTTCCGATGCAACTTACAAGATATATGTAAAAACTCGTGATAAGGAATATTTTGCAGTGGAGGTAATTGGTTATGAATCTAATTGACAAATCTTATCTGCATCCTGTTCTTCGCCCCGGCTATGATGATGTTGCAGGAATATTCAATTTTGATCTCGGTGAAGGTGTTAACGTCGGAGCGGACAAATACATTATAAACATAGCTGCGATGTTTGAAAACGTTTCCATTGAGGAACTTATTGCGTCAGGAAAAGCAAAAATTTATGTTTTTGTACATTGCAAGGCGAATTTTTTCAGAAAAGCCATTGAGATAAAATCATTTACAGAAAGAATAGAAATTCCTGTCAGTGATTTATCCGGGCTGGTCGAATTAACGATTGTTGTATCTGCAGCCGCACGGATGAAATATAGAAACATAACTCAGCATTCAGACTATGCAAATGCCGAATTCCCAATAGAATGCGGGGATATATTGGCGATATCTGAAACAAATACTTTTATCGCAGAAAAAGAATTTGATTCCTTGCAAAAAGTAGAATCTATTATATCAGTAATCGCCAACGAAAATTTGCAACGCAATGATCCATTAACCATAGACTGGTCAAACGATAAAATAAAAGTTGCAATTTCAAAAATTGTTTTCGAGGATTACAAGCGACTGAAAGATGCCAGAATGGTTACAAAAACACTTGAAACAACAATATTTCTCCCGATTTTGGTTTCAATATTAAGTGATTGGCGGCATGATCCAGCTACCTATGAAGATGAGTATAAAGCATTTCGCTGGTTTCGCGCAATCCATGCAAGGGCCGTTGATTTAAATATTGTTGACGATATCCGGAAGGGCATACAATCTCCATTTGTATTAGCTCAAAAGTTATTGGATGCCCCCATTTCACGATGCTTAGATGAAGTTATGAAAAAATGGGAAAGTTTAGGAGAGGGAGATGAATTATGAAGTTGAAATATTTTTTAACAAATTCGTATGAAACCCTACGCAATAATATTGAAGAAAATCTTACACGTTATTCAAATGAATCGTCTTGGGTCGAGTCATGCTTTGATGGAAATTTCGACGCAGAAACTAATATAGATGTTTTTTTGCCAGAACTTATTAAATCCTCAAAGCCATCTCTGGATATTGACAATGTAAAAATCCTTTACTCTGCACTAAAGCATTTGACTCCGGAACAAGCAATGGATGGCAGACTTTGGGCACACTTGGCTCACATCGAATATTGGGATTATATGCGTATTCGCTGGGAAGTTGATGGCGAAAATGCTAGTGGAGATGATACTCATGAAGCAGAAAATAAAAAACTTGCAAAACAAATCAAGGATCGTTATTTCTTATTATCAAATGAGAATAGCCGATCTTTGATAAGAAATGGTATTGCGAGACTTTGGTGGTTCGGCTACTTAACCTACGATTTAAATAATACGGAAGATCATTTCGCTTTGACAAATACACTGCTGGACTATCAGGATACTCAGGCGGCCCTTTTAGAGCGTACCTTTGGTAAAAACCCGGAAGTCCTAAAAGTTTGTTTGAAAGTTTTAGCGGAACACATGTCCAGAATTCGGGCAAAGGGCGGACGTGTTATAATACAAGATTTGGGAAAATATGTAAACCTGCTTGGAGGAACATATTTTTTGGATACTATGGACAAAATGATGCTGAAAGAAAGAATTACAGCCTTTATCGAAAGAAAGCTGCAGGGATAAATGTTTCGTCTTGGAGAACTTTTTTGCGGGCCAGGAGGAATGGCCCTCGGCGCGGGATTAGCAGGTGAACATCCTGTTATTGGTCAGCATGGCGAACATTACACGATAAGTCATGTTTGGGGTGTTGATAAAGATCCTGATGCCATTGAAACATACAAAGTAAATGTAGCTGCACGTTTTGGCGGGGAAGGACTTTGTACGGATGCACTAGAATTTGTGGAAAATATGACTGCTGAGCAAAAACAAATCAATGCTTTGGCTTTTGGATTTCCATGCAACGATTTCAGTCTTGTTGGAGATCAAACCGGATTGGGCGGGAAGTTTGGTTCGTTATACAAAGCTGGCGTAAGAGTCATTGAACAAACAAATCCGCTCTGGTTTGTCGCTGAAAATGTCAGCGGCATCAACTCTGCTGATGGCGGCAAAGCGTTTCAAAAAATATTGAAGGATTTGAAAAACGCCGGAATGGGTTATACTATAACGGCCAATTTGTATAAATTTGAAGAATACGGAGTTCCACAATACCGTCACCGCTTTATTATTGTAGGTATTCGATCTGATCTTGGTCTGAAATTTAAGGTTCCGGCCAAAACAACTCCGAACCCAGAGCAATATACAAGTGTTGCACAAGCATTGAGCAATATCCCTGAAAACGCTGCTAATATGGAACGCCAGCGTATGGATAAAACAGTTGTTCAGCGATTGAAACTAACACCGCCCTGGAAAAATGCGTGGTTTCTGGAAGATCTATTAGAAATGTCTCCGGAAAAACGCAGAAGTGTACTTCAGGAGGTTGCGTGGTACAGTGAAGAATTTGCTGATAAATCTGACTCTGATATCAAAAAAATGATCGAAGATTCGATGCTTCATTGTACCCGCGCAAAGATGAGTCATATTTATAAAAGACTTCAGGCTGATCGTCCTTCATATACAATTACAGGAAGCGGCGGTGGCGGAACTCACGTATATCATTGGCGTGAACACAGATCTTTGACAAACAGGGAAAAAGCCAGAATTCAAACTTTTCCGGACGAATTTGAATTCAAAGGAACAACTGAAAAAGTCAGAAAACAAATTGGCATGGCAGTACCCACTGAAGGTGCGAAAATTATTTTCGAACACATATTAAAAACTTTTGCACGCATTCCTTATGAAACTGCTGATACAGAATATCAAATTCCGGAAGATCAGCAGGTTGCTCAAGGTGCTGCTCAAATTGAAGTCCCCAAGAAAAAGATCCTTCAGGACAGAATTCAGGAGTTAGTTGCTTCGCATCCAAGATTTTATTATTCGGATGAAGAAAGTATCTGTATTAACAGATACGATGGTGACAAAATTATATTTGAATGTCGCGGAACCGAATTCGATATAAACATCAGTGCCATTATAAAAGCAGCTGATTTATTTAAGCGTCAAGAAATTATTTCTGAACGGAATTTGCAATTAAATTTTCCAGCTGAATTTTCTTTTGGAATATATACTGCCTTTATTGCGATCGCAGTGCTTGACAGATTAAAGATTGGCAAAATGGGACGTCCGTATGCAAAAACAGATATGTTAGCCTTGCTCCCATTTTCAGGAGATGAGCAATGAGAAGAGCATATTACCAAAACAAGGTTTCAGAATTCCTCATGGATTCTGCAGACGTTATTATGGGTAGACTGGCCCAGATTAACGAATTTGATCTTGACTTAAATCAGCGAGATGCCTGGCAAAAAGAAATTGATCTCCTGAAAGAAGCCTTGCTGAAACCGGAATTTGCTTCTGGAACAATATTGCTCGAATATACGATCCCCAGATTATGCGGCCGTATTGACGCGATCCTGCTGCTGAACGGCGTCGTATTTGTTGTTGAGTTCAAAGTGGGAGAAAGAACATACCCCAAAGAAGCCATAAAACAGGTATTGGAGTACTGTCTGGATCTGAAGTATTTTCATCAAGCAAGTGAAAATCTTGAATTAGTGCCGGTGTTGGTGTGTACTAAAGCTGAAGATTCCGATATTCTGGATTATTCCGCTTATTTTGAAACGATCTATAAGCCGATTTTATGTGCTTCCGGCAGTAAACTCCAAGAAGCACTATACCATTTTTCAGTATCAAAGCCGCGCAAAGAAATAAATGCTGAGGAATGGATGCAGTCTATTTATTCTCCGACACCAACAATCATTGAGGCCGCACGCGCGTTATATGCCAATCACAGTGTTGCTGATATTTCACGAACAAACGATGACAGCAGAGCCACAAATCTAACTCATACAACTGAAGCCTTGAATTCGATTATTGATAACACGATTGCGCGTAAAGAAAAAGCTATCTGTTTTTTAACAGGTGTACCTGGCGCTGGAAAAACGCTCGTCGGATTAAATATTGCTATTCAGCGTCGTGGAGATGTTGATCCTTCTGAAAGAGCTGTTTTCCTCTCAGGCAATGTGCCTTTGGTCCGCGTACTTCAAAAAGCGTTATATGATGATGCCTCTGCCAAGAGGGAAAAGATCAAAGAATTACTTAAAGAACGCGGTGAAGAAAACCGTATTCCTGAACTCGTTGAAAACTATCGGGATCAGGCGATTGAAAAAACGTTTGTTATGGATATCTTCGGCTTCAGAAAAGAATATTTGGATAATTCACCTCCAAGTTGCAAAATTGCAATTTTTGACGAATCTCAAAGAGCATGGACTCGTCAAAGAATGCATAATAAATTATCCAAAAGATATCCTAGAATAAATATTTCTGAACCGGAAGCACTGATCGACCAAATGGATAAAAACGAAGATTGGGCTGTTATTGTTTGTTTGGTGGGAGGCGGGCAAGAGATTCACAACGGGGAAGCTGGCATTATAGAATGGTTTCGGGCATTAAACAGAAAATTCAAAACCTGGAAAGTTTATGTTTCAGATTATTTGGAACAGCATCCTGAAAACTTTGAAATAAACGACTCTCAGGATGAATCTTTCTCAAAATTAACAGATGAATTTGCTTGTTTGAAAAGTTGTTCCAGAACTGCTATCATTCCATCTCTGCACCTGAACGTATCACAGCGAAGTTTTAGAAGTGAAAAAGTTTCTTGTCTGGCCGACTGTATCGTAAATGGAGATATCTCTGGAGCAAAAAACTTATTGCAGGAAATACAAATTGTTTATCCGATTGTATTGACGAGAAATCTGGAAACAGCAAAGAAGTGGATCAAGCAACAGGCAAAACAAATAAACGGAAGTTCGCCAGAACGTTATGGCATACTCGCTTCTTCCGGAGCATTGAGGCTAAGAGCAGAAGGAATAACGATCCCCAAGGAAGATATGGATATTTGTGCCTGGATGCTGGGAGATGAGAGCAACGTGAATTCGTCATATTACATGGAAATAGCGGCGTCAGAATTTAAGATTCAAGGCTTAGAAATAGACTACGCTGTTGTTGCTTGGGAAGGCGATTACCGTTATAAAGATGGCGGTTTCTCGTTTCATAAATTCCGAGGCAGCAACTGGCAAAATGTGAACAATCTCACTCAACGGGATTACCTCAAAAATTCATATCGGGTACTTTTGACAAGAGCACGCCAGGGATTTGCTATATATGTGCCATACGGCTCTCAGGAAGATGCAACACGTCCATCACATCATTATGACGGAACTTTTCAGCTACTAAAAAATATGGGAATACCGGAGATTTGATTTATGGACACAATCAGCAAAGACAGGCGCAGTTGGAACATGCAGCGGATACGGAGCAAAAACACCTTTCCGGAGCTGATTGTGCGTTCGTTTTTGCATCGAAACGGATTTCGTTTCAGAATTTGTGATTCCCGGTTGCCAGGGAAGCCAGACATTGTTCTTAAAATGTATAATTTGATTATTCAAGTGCGCGGTTGCTTTTGGCATCAACATCCCGATTGCAGACGAGCAACTATCCCTTCCAGCAATACGGAATACTGGCATCCCAAATTGCAGAGAAATATTGAAAGGGATCAGCAAACAGATTGTAAGTTGACCGCATTAGGTTGGAAAGTCGTGGTGATTTGGGAGTGTGAAGTGAAAAACGGTAATTTTAAGCAGATTCTTGCACAACAGTTGCCATCACAGTGGAATCAAGCGGAGAAAGAGTAATTGATTGATTATGGAAACTGAACTTTGTAATATGTGTATGATCTCCGATGCGGAGGGGCGTGTTTTGGTGCAGGAACGGTTGCCGAAGCCGTCTAATTCGTGGTCTGGTCTAACTTTCCCCGGGGGACACGTTGAGCTGGGGGAAACGGTGGTGGCTTCGGTGATCCGGGAAGTTCAGGAGGAAACCGGTTTGACCGTTTCCAACTTGCAGAATTGCGGATATATCCAATGGTACAATCCTATTAAACAGTCGCAGTATTTTGTCTTTCTTTTCAAAACCAGCACATTTTCCGGAGAATTGACCGGTTCCGTAGAGGGCAGCGTCAAGTGGATGACCTTGGACGAAATGCTCGCAGGGGAACTCGCTCCCAACATGCCCCAATACCTCGCCGTCTTCCAAAGCGAAAACATCCCCCAAGCCTACGGCATCTCCGGTCAGGGGTTGAATTTAGTCGATAATAGTGGTAATTTGAATAATGGAGAAAACAATGCTTTATAATATTTATTTCAGTCCTACGGGCGGGACGAAGAAGGTGGCGGATATATTGGCTGGCAATCTCGGGGGCGAGGTTTGCGAGGTGGATATTTGTTGCGATATTGAAAAGATGACTTTGCAAGCGGAGGATGTCTGTCTGGTTTCGGTTCCGTCTTTTGCCGGACGGGTTCCGCAGATTGCTGTTGAACGGATCAGAAAGATTTCTGGCAATGGGGCAAAAGCGGTTCTTAACTGTGTTTACGGCAATCGGGAGTGGGACGATACTCTGACTGAACTTCAGGACACCCTTGTTAGTTGCGGATTTGTTTGTGTGGCGGCGGTCGCCGCTGTGGCTGAACACTCCATCTTCCGGCAGTTCGCCGCCGGTCGTCCGGATTGTGATGATGCCAAAGAACTTGCGGAGTTTACCCGCAAGATTTCTGCAAAACTTGAAAGCGGTGTGTTCGGGGATTTGAACCTTTCCGGAAATCATGGCACATACAAGGAACTTTCCAACATTCCTTTCAAGCCCGAAGCCAACGATGCTTGCGATAAATGCGGGATTTGTGCTGCCGGTTGTCCGGTGGGCGCAATCGACAAAGCCGATCCCGGCAAAACCGATAAAGACCGCTGTATCAGTTGTATGCGCTGTCGGGACATTTGCCCCAAAAACGCCCGCGACCTTGATCCGGCGTTCATGGCGGCAATGGCTGAAAGAATAGCTCCGAAACTTGGCGGTCGCAAGAAAAATTATTTGTTCCTGTGATAAATAATTGAGTCGCCCGGAAAAATTGTAAAAAGTGCAATATCCGGGCGAGTTTAATTGAGAATTTCAAAACTGCGGATTTTGCATTGGATGTTTTTCGATTGGAAAAATCCTCCAGGAATTCATCTTAAACTCGCCTAAACTGGTTCTGATGCGGCGTTCAAAACTGCCATTCAGCATCAAATGACCGTCCGGACAACACTGCTGATTGTCATGGCCGTTGAAGAGGCGGTATATCAAAACCTCTTGAGTCAGTTGCAAATTCATCTTCAAAATATCGGCAAAAGCCTTGTTTTCATAAGAATCTGCCACTATTTTTTTGCAATTATTAAAAAATAAAGGTCAGATGCACTTTTGTCAAACAACTTGTCCCATTACAAAATTTGGGACATTAACTGTTTTTATAATTCGTATGTTTTCCGTAAATTTTTTATTCCGTCGATTATATCTTTTTTGCGGAATATCAGGGCATTATATTTATATTTTATAAATGGACACTCTGAAAACCATAGATCCACCGGACAATTATTTCCGTGTTTTCCGTAAAACTCGCAGTCTTCGCATGGACCGAGTGAACGCAAGGGATCGCGTATAACCAGAATAATCAAATCGTCCTTATGTAAACATCTTACCGGATACTGAATATCAGCATCTTCCATATAACCGCAGGTACAAGTAAAAGGTTCGTAATCTCCCGGGGCAGCCAGCATTTTATCAAATTCTCTTATATCAATGGCTCGGCAGTCAGGTTCTTCGCCATTGATCTTGACTCGAGCCCGCATCCAGACTCCGTTTATCTTATGAAAACCAACATCGTAGCCATATTGCGGTTCGCAGTGTTCCCAAAAGAACTCAATCGTGGAAATTTTTCTTGTTTTCATAAATTGATTTTTCAGTTAATTTGCAGTTTTAATGTTTTTATAGCGTTTGTAATATCGCTTTTACGGAAACGGTAAGCGTTGTAATCAGGTTCTTCATCTTCCCAAATTCTCAATGGGGTTCGCATAACCATTACGATCGTTTCATCTTCCGTATAGCAGCGCACCGGATAATATTCCAGGCCTTCCGGCCAATCAGGATCGGTAAATGGCTGATATTTACCAGACTTTTGCAGCATTTTTTCAAATTCATAAATATCTGCGGAGGCACATTTTGCTTCAACACCGTTAATGGCAACACAATCGACCATCCATTGATCGTTGATACAGTACAAACCTGTTCCGGTGGGATTATCCGGAATATATGTGGCTGCTTTCCGATAAAATTTTATACCATTAAATTTTCTTCGACTTTCCACGCAAAATTTCCTTTCTTTTGCCATAATATAAAACAATCAAACGGACATCTATTGTCCACTCTGAAAATATTTTATGAAAAATTTGCGATTTTTTTGCAAATTTCACCGCAAGCGGTCTTGTGACAGGACTCTTTGCAAAGAGCAACAATGAGGGCGTGGTATTCATTGTAAATGGCGACGTCAGGCGGCAGGGCATCCATAAAAGTCTTTTGCAGAATGTCATAATGCAACGTTCCGTCAAGGTGCAAATGGCGTTCGGCGACCCTTCGGGTGTAGGCATCAATGACGAAAATCGGCTTATTGAAAGCGTAAAGCAAGATGCTGTCCGCCGTTTCCCGACCGACTCCTTTTACGGAAAGCAGCTCTTTCCGCAAAGCCCAAACATCCGCTGATTGCTCAAAGGCGAGTTCACGCTCAAGCATAAACGACGCCATCGCTTTCAAATAAGCACTCTTTTGCTTGAAAAACCCCGCCGGACGGATCAACTCCTGCAATTCCGTATCTGGTGTCGCAAGAACACTTTCCGGCGACATTAGCCCGGCAGAAAGCAAATTCCCGATCGCCTTTTCCACATTGGTCCAGGAGGTGTTCTGGGTCAAAATTGCCCCGGTAATGATCTCCCACCGCGCGCCCGTTTGACAAGGCCACCAATGTTGCGGGCCATAGTAATCAAAAAGAATATCAAAAAGTTTACGAATGGAATTCATTATCATTCACCAAAACAAGTTAGATGGGTTTGTATGTTCCATGACTTCCGACAAGTTCCAATTTATAAATACGCCATTATAAGTTTTTGCGGAGATTTTCCGGACAAACTCCGCAAGCTCTTTGGCATCCGGCAGTAATCCGTATTCAGACTTCAGCAATTCAAATAACTCTTCAAACTCATCCCATGCAACGACCTGGCAGGCAAAGTCCACATCAAAAGTTGTTCTGGTATTACCCCGCAAATTGAATTTCCTGCTCCAATAATCCCGGGCGAACGCTCCGATCAGCATAATATCTATTCCAAGGCGTTCTGCGGCAGCGGCAACGATTTCGATCAATTCCTGCTGGATGTTCATTGATCACCTCTCAAAAATCTGTTGAATATCTCTCCGGCGATTTCGGTACAGCGTGAATCATCTTCGGCAAGCAGATCCGCATAGATCAGGAGATATGGGATTTTATCAAATGTTCTGCACTCCGGCCAAAAGGGAGTACGGATTTCAATATTGCCGTCAATGTCTTCTTTCCAACGGTTTTTGACTATGCAAAGATTGATGTTTCCAGTGCAGTAGGCAAGCAACCGGCGACTTTTCAAAAGATGCAGTTGCTCTGCTGCACTTTCACCGCCTGCAAGCAGCGGATATTCAAGATCGTTTTCCGGAACAGTTCCGGCATAACAGCGTTTTTTGATGCGGGGCAACAGCTTGGCCCGATAGTAATCGCACCATTTACCAATGATTTTATGACGATCTTTCCAAATCAGTTTGCCGTCAGCATTAATCAGATGTCCGCTGTTTTGCAAATCAGCCATAATATAACCCACTGAGCCAAGACTGACACCGCTGTACTGCGCAAGATTGCGATAACCCCAGTTAAGGGCATCCGGCTCTGTCAGCAAAAGAAAAATCAGTTTCAAGCCGGTCGGAGAAAATGCCCGTCCGACACATTTCTCTTGTTCGATCCTTTGAGGTTTGGCGCAGTTACTTATCAGTATTGCAACGCCGGGATAGCGGATGAACATATTTCCGGCTGCGTCTGCGTATTGGATTTCTTTGTTGCGCAGCATTTCCCCTTGCTGCGGAGAAACGTATTCTGTTATCAGCAGCATATCATCTGCCCACGGATTTTGAATGATCTTCTGCAATGCGGCTGTCGTGAGATACTTTTGTACATCGACACGAAATACAGCACAATCATTTTGCAGAATTCCGTCTTCAGCAGGAGCTGGGCGCAAAGTCAGTTGAAACGGCTCCTGTTTCAAGGTGTGCAGAGCGGTATTGATTTTCTCTGCGACATTGGTTATAAGTTCGTTCATAAAAAATCCTGCGTTCATATTTTTCAAGCGTTCACAATTTGTGAACAGTAAAATATAATGAACGCTATGACAAAAGTCAAGCAAATACAGAAAAATATTTCAAAAAAACTCAAAAATCAGCGTTTTGTACACAAAGTGAGTTGACATTGTTCCGGATGGTGATATATTGAGCGAAGGACAACAAGAAATGGGAAACAGGTCAATATGACTGACCCGTTTGAAGTAAGATCAACCATCAATAAAAATAAAGAGGCATCATAAATATGGCTGCTCAATCGATCCGCATCATGACCTGCAACATCTGGGGCGACTATTTCGGCAATCCCGTTCCGCCCCGGGCATCGCTGCTGAAAATCGTCTTCAACCGGTACGATGCCGATATTCTCGGTTTGCAGGAAACCACGGCGAACTGGTGGTCAAGCGAAGCGTTCGAGGAGCTGAAAAAGAATTACACCGCGGTCCCCACGGAAACCGACGGCAGAGTCAATTACACGCCGCTGTTCTACCGGACATCCCGCTTTGAGCTGCTAAAATCCGGTTGGAATCTCTTTCATGAAAAACTGGATGTTTCCAAAGGTTGGACTTGTGTGGTCCTGAAAGACAAGGCATCCGGGAAGGTTTTTGCCGTATTCAACACCCATTTCTGGTGGCAGCTGGAACTCAAAGATGAAGTCATCCGCCGTTACAACGCCATGGAAATGACCCATGCCATGAAGCAGATCGCGGCGGCGTATCAGTGTCCGGTTTTCTTTATGGGGGATTTGAACTGCCGGTACACTTCCAGCACATGGGAATTCTTGAAAGGAAACGGCTGGAAGACCTCCTATTGCTGCACCGATGATCATTCCACTTACAGTTCCCTCCACTACAATCCGGTGATCAATGCGGATGGAACCTGCACGGGCAAGACAACGGATGAACCGAAGGAATTTTCCATTGACCACATCGGGATCCCGGAGGGGGTGAAAGTCCTGCGTCAATATGCGGTCATCGACCGGGAAGCGCTGGATGCTTCCGACCATTCGCCGGTCTATGCGGATGTTGAAATTTAAGGGCGGAAAAGAGCGATTTTTCAATGGGGATCGTTGTCCGGAGTCAGGGCAATGGGCCCCAAGTCGGAACCATTCTCCCGCAGAATCCGGATCTGCGGGTCAGTCAATTTATTTTTTTGTGTCTCAAAGAGTGGGGACATTATCTGATCGGCAAACTTATTTGAATAAGAAAATTCCAGTGGTTCATATCCAACTTTCTGAATCGTAATGGATTTTTTCTGAGGACCGATAAAATCCGGGAAGGGATAATAGCCCGGTGATCCTATATAGATGATGTAGTGCCATTGTGTGGGGGCTTCGAGCTGGAAGATACCATTTTCATCGCTTACCGCATATTCTACATAGGAATTTTCTTCGGCAGCCGCTCCTGTACCCAAACGCGGCCTTCCGCATCCGTCACCATGCACATATTGCAAAGCTCAGTTTCCATTGTTGTTTAATAGTATTTTATTTGTTGAAGGCGTCTTTATTGGAGATTTCCGTTTTTATTGCCTGACTTTCCCTTTTGAATGAATTCTCTGCCGAGATGCGGGTCGTGCGGGCAGTGGTCGCCCGCAAGCAGGTGTTCGCCGTAGCGGATCTGCGCTTCCGGAACTCCGGCCAATGCCGCCTCTTTTACCAGTTCAAACGCCCTTTTCGGGTCGGGCGTACAGCCGTAACCCGCTTCGAGGTAAGAGGCAAGATCCGCTTTCGCTTCCGCACTGCCCGATTGTACCGCCAAGCGGGTCAGCTCCACGGCACGGCGGGGATTGCCGACGGCTCCGATCCCGTCACGGTTCAAACGGGCGTTGAAAAGCAGTATTTCCGGGTCGAGCGGTGTCTCTTTCAGGGCTTTTTCCGCCAGTTCCCGCAGTTCTTCCCCATATTTTTTCCGCAGTTCCGGAGTTTGCCAGAGAATTCGGAGCAGTGCCAGTTTTGCCGGAGCATAGGTGTCCGCAAGAAGTTTCAACGTTTGAAATGCCTGCCCTTTCTGCGGTTCGACCTGTTCAAAAACGCCGTTCCACAACAGCATCGCTTTGCGGAATGACGCCTGTTTCATCCCGTGTTTTTCCAGACGGCTGTAATATTTCAACGCAGTTCCGGCATCCTGCGGAACGCCCCAGCCGTGTTCCAGACAGACGGCAAGCTGGTACATCGCCTGCGGGATGTTCTGTTCGGCGGCTTTGCGGAACCAGTAGACGGCAAGCGTCGGATTTTTCCGCTCCGTAAAATATCTGTTCCCCAGCAGCAACTGAGCCGACGCATCACCCTTTAACGCGTTGCTGCGCAAGTCGTTTTGAGCGAAAATCGGCAGCGTAAGTGCGAAGAAAAATAAGGCGATCGCAGTTTTCATTATTTGGATTTCCTGTAATAACAACTGCCTGAACCGTCATCACCGGCGGCGACCCAGATGATTTCTCTGCCGTTGCGGGTGCGGATGAAAAGGTCTCCGCCCGAATCACTCACGGATGCCTCTGCTCCGGCGGCGATCCAGCCGTTGCCTTCGAGATGACGGGTCATCTGCCGCAAAAGCATCCTCCTGTCGCCCGCAGCGTTACGGAATGTGCCAAGAACTCCCCCCCGTCTGGGGAATTTCAGCGTTTGAGCGACTTCCGCCCCAGCCGGAAGCGGTGGAAGTTCTTGCGGCCACCCCTCCGGCGGCGGGAGTTTCGCCGGGGAAATCATGTGAAAAACGGTCGTTTTATCTTTGCCGTTGCGCACCAGCAGCCACCGTTCCACCCGGTCGCGGGAGAGAGGATAGCCTATCCGCACCGTGGAACCGTGTGCCGTGAAATCCTGCTTTCCGAGGCTGTTTTTCAACCGGGCAAGCAGTGCGTCAAATGGAATATCCGCCTGCGTTATCTCCATTTCCAGCGCGATGCCGTTGACGGTGATCTTCTCTTTGTGAAGAAGTTGTTTGAATGTGCCGTTCAAAATCGCTGCCGCATCACCTTTTCCGCTTTCTCTGCGCCGCACCGGCCACAACGTAAATACGTCAGCCGTAACGCTTAATACGCAAAAGAGAAGCAATGCAACGCACCGTTTTTTCATGGCAGTACCGTTTGAAAAATAATGTTTCCGCTTTCCAGTTCCCAAACAGTCATCGTGTTGTTTTCATACGTTCCGTAACTGGCGGCGTAACCGCCTTTGGGGAGCGAGAGAGAGCCGGGGTTGAATGCGGTCAAGTCGTCCGTAATGCGTTCCGCCTGCGGGATGTGGGTGTGACCGTAACAGAGGACATCTCCTGCGCCCAGCGGCGGCAGTTGTGACGGGTTCCAGTGATGACCGTGGGTCAGAAAGAAACGGTGTCCGTCAGCGAGCAGAGTGGCGTAATCGCTCATCATGGGGTATTCGAGCATCATTTGGTCCACTTCGCTGTCGCAGTTGCCCCGGACGGCGGTCAGATTTGCCTTTACGGAGTTGAGCAGTTCAGCCGTCCGTTTCGGCGCATAATCCTTTTTCAGCGGATTGCGGGGGCCGTGGTAGAGGGCATCGCCCAGAAGCACCAGATGGTCGGGGGCAAAATTCCGGATGCGTTCCAGCAGCAGTTCCAGGCTTTCGGGCGAACCGTGAACATCGGAAAAAAACAGTATTTTCATTATAACTCCTCCCAGAGACTTTTCTCTTTTTCCGGCTTGTCTTTGAACAGTTCCAGTCTGCCCGGAGTCAGCGTCAGCCGGTAACGGGGAACGGCGGAACTCTTCTCTTTGCCGGTCGGACGGAGCGTTTTCAGAAAAACGGAACGCTGAAGTTGTCCGTCCAGAAACGTATAGTATGCCGCTGCGCCGGGATAGTTGTTCAATCCGGTCAGTCCTTCGCGGAAATCTTCCAGCGAGGCGGCGTAAGCGATCGAACGGCAAAGCAGTTTCAGTGCATCGTACCCCTGTGCTTCGCAGTCGCCCGGATAGTAGAAACATTTTGTCCGGAAAGCCTGACGGAACTCCTGATTGTTGCCTGCTTTGACGTCCGGAGCATACAGCGAGGTGAAAATACAGTCGCCGGGACTGCCGGAACAGTTTTTGAGAAACGCCGGTTCGTCCCACAGATCCGGTCCGGCAAGGATGCCCGTGTAACCGGCTTTGCGCAGACGTTTGACCCAGTTTGCCGCCTCAACAGCGGTGGTTGCTCCGATAAAAACGGCTTCGGGATCTGCGAGCAGCAGTTCTTTCAGCAGAGCATCATTGTTTTTGCCCGGCGTGAATGTGCCGGAACAGATGATTTTGCCGCCCGCTTCTTCAAACTGTTCCCGCAGGGCTTTGGCGATACTCCGGCTGTATCCGCTCCGTGCGGAATTTTCGACCAGCACGGCGGCGCGTTCCCGGTTGCGCCAGTATTTGAGAAATGCCCCCAGAACCGTTCCCTGCTGGGAGTCGGTAAAAGTGGCGCGGATCAGCCATTTCTCCTTTTCGGGGTCATCCGAAAAACGGTCCGCAGTGGAAAGTGCGGCGATGCCCGGAATGGCGTACTGCTGCATCAGGGGCAATACGGTTTGTATCTCCTGTGAAGAACCGCCCAGAATGACGGCGGAAACACCCGCTTTATCAAAATCATGAAGGGCTTGTACGGCGCGTTCTGCGGAGTTGTCCGTTACGGCGTAGAGCAATTCGACACTTCTGCCGTTGACACCGTTGGCGGAATTCAGTTCTGCCGCGGCAAAGTTGATGCCGGTTTGAAAACGCTGTGTCTGTTCATCGCTGCCGGGGTGTGACGGGATGAGAACACCGATTTTTACCGGCGTGGAGTCCTTGTACCGGTGTTTCAGCGGCGTAACGATACAGCCGCAGAGGAACAGTGCAAGAACCGTCAGGAACAAACAGAACCGTTTCAGCATGGGTCTACTCCTTTGTTTCGTCGTCTCTGCCGTGAGTGCCGAGGGCGATCATATCAGGATCACCCGGCATCATGCCGCGAGTCGTTTTTTGGATAAATTCTACAAAATGAGCAACTTCAGCAGTTTGCAGGTGATAGCGGGAGATCTCCTCAAAAGCGTTGGTGGAGTTCAACCCCCGGAAGAAGTAATTCTTGATGGCACTCTTGATGGCAAGGCGGCTGTCGGAACTGACTCCGGCACGGCGCAGACCCACTGTATTGGGGCCGCAGACACAGCCGTTTGCCGCCAGCATACAGTAGGGGGCGATGTCCTGCGTGATGATGTTTCTTGCACTTACCATTGCCAAAGCCCCGATGCGGCAGAACTGATGTACGAGGATATAGCCCGACAACACGGCTCCGTCCTCCACGATCACATGGCCGGAAAGTGCCGTCTGGTTTGCTACGGTCACATAATTGCCGATTTGTGCATCGTGACCGACATGGACAAACGCCATAAGCAGCGTGTGGCTGCCGATGGAGGTGTTTCCGCCCTCAAAGGGGGAACGGTGGATGGTCACGTATTCCCGTATGGTGGTATCATCGCCGATGGTGGTGGTCGCCTTTGTGCCGGGTTTGAAACGGTGATCCTGCGGTTCTTCGCCCACGAGTGCGCCCATATAGAAGCGGCACCGCTTGCCGACAGTGGTGGACGAGGCGATCTTTACATGGGTATCGATCCAGCAGTCATCGCCGATAACGGCATCATCACCGATGACGGAATAAGGACCGATATGGACACCTTCGCCGATTTTTGCGGTGGGACTTATTACTGCTGTCGGGTGAATTGCCATCTTGCACCTCAGCAGACGATCGTTCCCGCTTCAGTATCGCCCTGAAGCACCCGTTCCAGACTGGAGGGATCGGAGAAGTTGAATACGATGATCGGCAGGTCGTTGTCGCGGCACATGGAAAACGCCGTGGAGTCCATCACTTTGAGTTGACGTGCCAGAGCCTCATCGAAACTGATTTCAGTGAAGCGTTCCGCCGAGGGGTCCTTGAAGGGGTCGGCGGTGTAGATACCGTCCACTTTGGTCGCTTTGAGAACGGCGTCGCAGTCGGTTTCCAGTGCGCGCAGTGTGGCGGTGGTGTCGGTGGTGAAGAAAGGACTGCCCGTGCCGCCGGCAAAGATGACCAGCGTTCCGGCTTCCAGAGCCCTGATCGTGCGTTCCCGGTCGAAACGGGGAGCGATCGGCTCCATGTTGACCGAACACTGCACCAGAGCGGTCACGCCTGCCTGCTGGAAGAAGTCTTTCAGACAGAGGGCGTTCATCACGGTTGCGAGCATTCCCATATAGTCGGCGTTGACCCGGTCCATACCGCCGGAGCGGCCCATAACGCCGCGCCAGATGTTCCCGGCGCCGACGACGAGGGCAACTTCCACGCCCTGATCCATGATATTTTTCACCTGCTGTACCACGGCGCGGACGGCGTTGGCATCGTAACCATGCTCCTGTTCGCCCTTGAGAGATTCGCCGCTGATCTTGAGAAGTACACGGTTGAAACGGAATTTTTCGCTCATGATTTTTGTCCTTTCCACTGAAATTCAAGGTGTCTTTTATAGAAATATAACAGTAAAATGCAATTTCGGCAAGAAAAATATTGATTTAAGACTGTTTTTCTTGAAAAAAACATGTATATTATCAGAAAGAAACCAATTTTAACATGAAAATAAGGATTTTTTGTCATGGCAGAATGTGAAAAATTGAAAGTCGGTGTTTTCGGAGTCGGAGCCTTGGGGCGTCATCATGCCCGTCTTTACGCCCAGAGTCCGAATGCGGAAGTCGTCGGTATTTTCGATGTGAATAAAGAGACCGCCGCCAAAGTGGGGGAAGAGTTCGGCCTCAAAGTCTTCGACGATTGGAAAGAACTTGCCGAACAGTGCGATGCCATGAGCGTTGCCGTTCCCGCCAACTACCACGCCAGCAGCACCATCCCGCTGCTGGAGATGGGCAAACATGTTCTGGTGGAAAAACCCATCGCCGCCAGCATCGAAGAGGCGGAAGCCATGGTCGAAGCCGCACGGAAGAACAATGTCATTCTCGGTGTCGGTCATGTGGAACGTTTCAACCCCGCTATGGATTTTCTGGAAAAATATGCCGCCAACACCCGCTTTATCGAAGCGCACCGTCTGGCTCTTTATCCGCCCGCCCGTCCGGGGCTGCCCCGCCGCGGCACGGAGGTCAGCGTGGTACTCGATCTGATGATCCACGATATCGATCTGGTTCTCTCCATGGTGGATGCCGAAGTGGAACGTTTTGATGTTTCCGGTATTCCGGTACTCAGCGATACGGAGGATATCGTCAATGCCCGTATCAAATTCAAAAACGGCAGTGTCGCCAGCCTTACTGCCAGCCGGGTCAGTCAGGAACCCATGCGCCGTTTCCGCGTGTTCCAGGAAGACAGTTATATCTCCATGGACTACGGCAAACATTTCGGCATGGTGCTGAAAAAGAACCGCATCGGTCTCGCCCGCAAGGATGTCAATCTGGACGAAAAGAATGCGCTCGCCGCTGAATTGGAAGATTTTATCGCCGCAGTGAACCGCACCAGAGAGAGCGGCACGCTCTGCCCGACCAAAGTTCCCGCCGAAGCCGGTTTGAAAGCACTCAAACTGGCGGTCGCGATCGAACAGGAAGCACGCCGCTACAACAAAGAGTACGGTTTCAAGTTCAACTACTGCGCCCCCGATGATCTCGACGGGAAGCAGATCGGAGAATAACTCTTATGGAACGGGAACTTTCTGCGGCAAAACTGAATTTGTTTCTCAAAGTGACAAAACGCCGTGCCGACGGCTTTCACGAGTTGGAAACACTCTTTTTGCCGGTAAGTTCCCCGGCGGACCGCATCACGGTCGATTTTGACGGCGAACCGGGCATCCGGGTACGTTCCAGTCAGCCCGGTCTGCCGGAAAATCTGAATAATATCGCAGGGCGGGCGGCTCTTGCCTACGCCGAAGCCGCCGGGATTGCTCCTGCTTTCGACATTTTCATCGACAAACAGATCCCCGTCGCCGCCGGAATGGGCGGAGGCAGTGCCAATGCCGGTACGGTCCTGCGGCTCTGCGATGCCCGTTACAAAGCAATTCCGGCAGAGGAACTGTCTGCACTGGCTCTGACGCTGGGGGCGGACGTGCCGTTCTTTCTGAACCCCCGTCTTGCCCGTGCAACGGGGGTGGGGGAGATTTTTGAGTACCCGCAGGGGGAGTTCCGCATCCCGCCGCTTCTGATCGTCAACCCCTGTTTTCCGGTCAGCGCAAAATGGGCGTATCAGCATTTATCAGCAGAACACATCGGCGAAGATAAAGAGAACCGTTCCGGAAAGATCATCGATGCCCTCCGCCGCGGAGATGCGGAGACGTTCGCAGAAAATCTCCACAACGATCTCGCTTTTGCCCTCTATGAAAAATTCCCGCTTCTGCGGCAGTTGAAAGAGTTTATGTGCCGGAACGGAGCGTTGAATGCCGAAGTTACCGGCAGCGGTTCGACCCTGTTCGCCGTTTGCCGGAACACTGAAGAACTTCACCGGGTGCGGCAGGCGTTGCGGGAGAACTTCTCCCCCGCAAGTTTGCGTATCTGGCCGCAGGAGTAGACGGGCATGGAAATTTTACAGGCATTGCTGCTCATCATTCTTGAGATGCTCTTTGTTACAGTATCTCTCATGCTCCTTTACAATCAGCGCAATATCATCGGAAAGACGCCGTTTTTCATGACGGTCGGACTGCTTCAGTTGTCTCTGCATCTGGTCGCAGGTATCGGCGGCAGGCTGGAGATCATGCCGGATTTTGCCTTTGACGTAAGTACGATCTCTCTGCATCTGCCGCTGTTGGGTGTTTTTCTGCTGGTCTATATCACGGAGGGAACGCTGG
Source organism: Lentisphaeria bacterium (assembly GCA_017466125.1). Taxonomy (GTDB): domain Bacteria; phylum Verrucomicrobiota; class Lentisphaeria; order Victivallales; family Victivallaceae; genus Victivallis. The sequence continues at coordinate 24,268 of JAFTUS010000095.1, forward strand.
AGGCACAGCGTTTTGTAATCGGTGTACTGGCTGTTTTCGGGGCATATCTCTACGTCAGTGAGGTGACGCGCATCATCTGCAACTGGCCGGGGATGGTGCTTGAAACGGGAGTCGCCGCCAATGCCCTTGATCTGCTGTTGGGCAACTCCCGCCGTTCCATGGGTTTTTTCATTCTCTTTCAAATGGTGGAACTGCTGGTGGCTCCGGCGGTATTTACTGCGCTGAACAAGGAGCGGAAACCCGGATTTTTCGCTATTCTCGGGGCTTTTCTGGCGGCGGATATCGCAACGCTTCCGCTGCGTTTTCTTCCTGAAGAGTGGCGCGGGAACCTCTGGGTCGCGGCGGACAGTACCCTGCTGGCGCGGGTGGGCGGTTCTCTGCTCATGACGTTTCTGCTCTGGCTCTACTTCACTCTGATCGAAAGGGATGTGAAAAATGACGCCCGCGGTGCATTCGATCTGCTCTTTGCCTTTTTCGGCGGTTACGGACGCTCCAAGGAGTTGGAGGCAAGCCTTGCGGAGTGGACGAACCGTTACCAACTGGTGCTGGAAAATGCGGGCGAAGCGATTCTGATGCTCACCCCAGGCGGCAGGATCATCGATGCCAATATCGCCGCTGAAAATAATATGGGCGGCGGCAGAAAACTTGCGGGGGAACGGATCTGGACGTTTCTGCGGGTCAGTCAGCCTTCCGGATTTATTCCCGGCGGAGTGCCGGAGTCGCCGGTGGCGTTTACCGGGCATGTCCGGGAGGAGGGCGGCACGGAGCGTATTTTTTCCTGTTCCATTTCTCCGGTGCAGTTCCGCCGCAAGACCCTGCTGGTGCTGATCGGCAGAGATATCACCGAAGAACAGAAACTTGCCGCAGAAAAAGCCCAGCTTGCCGAACAACTCGTTCACTCCCAGCGCATCGAGTCTCTGGGGATGCTGGCGGGGGGCATCGCTCATGACTTCAACAACTACATCCATGCCATTCTCGGTCATGTCGATGTCATAACCTACATGCACGAACAGAAACCGGAAGTTCAGGCGCATTTGCAGAAGATCGCCGCCATTGCAGAACAGGCGGGCAAGTTGACCAGTCAACTGCTGGGTTTTGCCCGGAAAGGGAAATATCAGGTGACGGCACTTGATATTCCGGAAACGGTGCAGAACTGTTTTACTCTGCTGGCTCCCCAGACCCGCAAGGGGCTGATCTTGAAGTTGGATACTACGGATTTTCTGCCGAAAGTGAAGGGCGATAAAATCCAGATCCAGCAGGTGTTGCTCAATTTGCTGCTCAACGCAGCCGATGCGGTTCAGAATAATACCGGAGAGATGTGTGTGGATGTGATCCTCCGTCTGGGGACACAGGTGGATTTTCCGCTGCTGCCGTTCCCGGCACCCGGTAAAATCGACCCGTCGCATTATCTTTGTATTACTGTTGCCGACAACGGCGAAGGGATGTCCCCGGAAGTCTGCCGCCGTATTTTTGAACCGTTTTTCACCACCAAACCGGTGGGGAAAGGGACCGGCATGGGTCTTGCCATGGTTTACGGAACCGTATCCAACCACCATGGCTGGGTGCAGGTAAATTCCGAAGAGGGTGTCGGAACGGAATTTCATGTGTTTCTGCCTGTGTTTGAGGAAGAGGGCAATGAAGATCGTTGAACAGCATCATCAGGTGCTGGAGTTCTGGGCGGAATACCGGCGGCAGTTGGATCATGCTCCTGCGGCGTTGACTTTGGATCATCATACCGATACGCTGCCAGCGTTCGGCAGGGCGGCGGATGAAGAGACCCGGCAGAAATGGATCGCCGGGGTCGATTTCAGAAAAGCGCAAACGGTGACGGAAGCCTTGCAGGTTCTGCGTCACGACGAACATCTTGATCTGGCACTGCGCAGCGGAATGATCTCCCGTTCTGTTGTTATTGCCCACTATGACAACCCGGGTTGTGCCAATGATAAAATTCAGGTCGTTGCCCCGGACTGGCCGGATTTGACAGAATTGCTCAACGCTCCGGAACGGTTTCGTCCGCTTGCCTCATCGGTACTGGAAGACTGTTTTCTTGAACCGCTGCTGTGCAAGGCGGATTTCGTGCCGGAAGAAAATCCCGGTTTCATTCTGGACATCGACATGGATTACGTTCTGACGGGCGATGTGTTTTTACCGGAACGGGCATCGGTTTTCCGCCGCCTGCTCCGTTTTGCGGGACTGATAACGGTTTCCCGCGAAGACATCTGGCTGCGTCTTCTGCGGATCGACCCGGACTGGGACTTCGACAAAGCCGAAGCCGCCCTGCGCCGCTTCATCAACAATTAGCCCTTACATTCCGGCAGTGTGGAACTGTACTTGCTTGTGCAGATCACAAACGGGAAGCGAACTTTTTTGCAAGTGTCATTTTCAGCGGTTGAATAATTACCGAAAGCGGTATAACAATTACCGAAATCATAATTGACGAAAAAATTTTTTGCAGTATATTTAATCACAGTAAATCAAAATATTCTGTACAGAAAATCAAATCGGAAATTGTGGGTCGTTAATGGTTATCAAACGTGTTATGCTCATGGTCGAATGGCAGACCGGACAACTGGTGCAAGGGGTTGTCAGTTATGCACATTCCCATAATTGGCATCTGGTGCTTTGGCACGCCGGAGATGTCCGGGATGCTCTGCAGAATTGGCAGGGCGATGGTATTATTGCCAGCCTCCCGTATCCGAATTTGTTTACACGGGAGAACCTGACCGATACTGATATGAAACTGGTCTCTCTGGTGCCGTTGAAGTACCAGAGTATTCCTTACTCGCTGGTTCGTGAAAATGATCGTGCGATCGGTGAACTTGCTGCCGGATATTTTATAAAATGCGGTTATACAAATTTCGCTACTTACAGCACTTCTTTGCGCGGAAAGCGTTTCTGCGAAGTGCTGAAAGAACAGGGGGTTGACAAGTGTTTCAAGTTGTCGACCAATACACCGAAAAAACTTCCTCAATGGCTGCTCCGCCTTCCAAAACCTTGTGCTGTTCTGGCAGAAAACGATTGGGATGCCTCTGATGTCCTGAATGTGGCGTTGCAGAATAATATTGCCATTCCGTCTGAATTGGCGATCCTCGGAGTCGGAAATGACAGTTGTGTCTGTCATGCTCCGGCAATTTCTCTTTCCAGCATCGACAGCCGTCTCTATCAACTGGGGTGGAGTGCTGCCGAAGAACTTGACCGGTTGCTCGACGGCGGCAAAGTGAATGCTCAGGGGATCTTTGTTTCTCCTGCTCCGGTTCCAATTGAACGGGAAAGTATGAACTTTGTTGTCCGCAGCAATCCCCGTGTCAAAGAAATCGTGAACTACATGAAACAACATCTTTCCCGAAAACTGTCCATTCATTCACTTGCGCTCCGTTTCGGTCTTTCCGATTCCGCGTTGTATAAATTGTTTGCATCGCAATTCAAGGCTTCCCCCAAACAGATCCTTCTGGAATTGCGCCTGAAACATGCCGACGATATGCTGCGGACAAAAAATTATACGATGAAACAGATTGCTGAAGAGGCCGGTTTCTCAACTCCGGCGGCTTTTTTTGAAAGTTTTAAGGAAAAATATGGCTGTACCCCCGGACAGTGGAAAAAAATGTCCAGGCCGGAACTGCCGGAGACGAATGAAGAATGAAGAGTATACCGCTGCAAACAGATTCCTTCCGCAGTTTGCCTTTCTGGGCGTGGAACGGAAAACTTTGTGAAGAAGAATTGCGCCGCCAGATCAGGATTTTCCGTGAAATGGGCTACGGGGGATTTTTTATGCATTCCCGAACAGGCTTGAATACAGATTATCTCTCTTCAGAGTGGTTCGATATGGTACGGGTCTGTATCGATGAGGCAAAAAAGCAGGGGATCGAAGCCTGGCTGTATGACGAAGACCGTTACGCCTCCGGTTCCGGCAGCGGCGAAATCGGTAAAAAGAAGCGTTTCCGGCGGCGTACTCTTGAACTTGCCGTATTGGATAAGCCGGTTTACCGGAAGCGGGATTTGGCGTGGTTTGCAGGAGAACTGTGTGGAACTGCACTGTTTCGCTGCCGTCAGCTGAAAAAGGGCGATTCTCTGAAAAAAGGGGAAACTTTTTTACGTTTCTACGAACAGTTTGTTCCGGCTGATTCCTGGAATAACGGCGGTTATTATTCCGATATGATGAATGCAGAAGCGATCCGGGAATTTATCCATATAACACACGACCGTTATGCTGAAGAGTGCGGGGATGATTTCGGTAATGCGATACCCGGTATTTTTTCTGATGAACCGAACTGTTCCAACTGGACGGAAAAGATGGAAGAGAAATTCTTTCAGCGATACGGTGAAAATCTTTTGGAGCATCTGCCGGAACTGTTTTTTGAGATGGAGGGGAAGAGTTGTTCCAAAGTGCGCTGGCAGTTGGAAAATCTCCGGACAGAACTGCTGGTTTCCGCTTTTGCTGTACAGACGGCAGAATGGTGTAAAACACACGGTCTGCTCTTCACCGGTCATGTGTTCGGCGAAGAGAGTGTTATTACCCAGACAAAACATTGCGGTTCTGCCATGCGTTTTATTCAGCACATGGATATTCCCGGCATCGATCTTTTGAGCGACCATCAACTTATCTATGATGCCATGCTGCAAACAGCATCGGTTGCCCGTCAGAATGGCAAAAAACAAGTTTTGTGCGAATCTTTTGCCGGAACGGGATGGGATTTCCCTCTCTACGCTCAAAAAGCATGCATGGATTGGCAGTTTGCGCTGGGCATCACCCGTTTCTGCATCCATTTGGCTTTTTACACCCTGCAAGGCGAAGTCAAACGGGATTATCCGCCCAGTATTCATTTTCAGTCCCCTTATTACAAGTTGGAAAAAATTTTACAGGATCATGCATCCCGGGTCGGTTTTTATCTCGGTTCAGGCGAAGCGGTTTGCCCCATATTGGTGATACACCCTCTGGAATCCACCTGGTTCTGGAAACCGTTCCGTGCCTGTTCGCAGGAGGAACTTGAAAACGAAAGCCGCAAACTTCCCCGGCTCCGAAACGTTCTGCTCCGGGAAAAACTTGCTTTTGATTACGGCGACGAGGCGATCATTGACGAGCATGGTAAAGCAGAAAATGGGACACTGTATGTGCGGTATGCCGGATATGCGGCGGCAGTTCTGCCCGAACTGCGGACGATCCGCAAAAGCACGCTCCGGCTGTTGGAAAAATTTGCCGATCAGGGCGGCAGGGTATTTTATCTGGGAACTGTTCCGGAATTTGTCGATTGTGAAAGATCACAGGAGGCGGCGGAAGTCTACCGGAAATTCACATCAACTTCTTTTGCCGACCTTCCTGAAAAACTTGCCTTCTGCCGGAGCGTTTCTCTGAAAGACGGTAATGGAAAAACGGTGGGATCTGTACTGTCCCGTGAAGTTATCTGCGACGAGGGACGGCGGCTCTTCCTTTGTAACACCGGTTGTCCGCTGCCTCTGGGATGTAATATGAGTACCAAAAGTGCCGATGAACGGACTTTGACCGTTCCGCAGGCTGTGGTCCGCTGGAAAGGCGAAAAGGATTTTCCCCTTTATGAAATGGATCTTCTTACCGGATGCCGGAAGCGGGTGAATGCCGTTTTTGCAGATGGCTGGTGGGAGTTTGAAACCGCTTTCGGTCAACTTGAAGCAAAACTTTTCCTTGCAGAAAAAAGCGGAGTGGAAATTCCGGCAGAACCGCTTCCATTACCGGGGGAAACGGTGCGGATGTTCTCTCTTCCGGGCGGCGGCTGGAACGTTTACCCGGATGAACCGAATGTCCTGCCGCTCGATTTTGCAGAATATTCCATTGCAGGGGGAAATCCGCAGTACGGGCACCTGCGGGAAGCCGATTCCGCCGCACGGAAATATTTGGGTCTTCCGGAACGCAGTCATGAAATGATCCAGCCGTGGAAACAAAAATATCTGCAGGATAACGCCCGAAACGTTGAAACCGTGTTGCGTTTCCGCTTTGAATGCCGGAATATTCCGGAGGAACTTTCTCTTGCGCTGGAAGAGGCAGAGCGATATGATATCCTGCTGAATGGGCAAAGCGTAGAGGTTTGTGATGCCGGTTGGTGGTGTGACCCCGCTTTGCGGCTTGTACGATTGCCGGAGGAAGTACTGCTGAACGGAGAAAATATTTTGGAACTTTCCTGCCGTTACGATGGCTCGATGAGCGGTTTTGAGGCAATCTATCTCTTGGGAGATTTCGGTGTGTTTGAAGATGAATTGACAGCACCGGTCCGTACACTCTCTCCCGGCGACTGGGGACTTCAGGGTTATCCCTATTACTCCGGCAATATGACGTACCGGATCGAATTCAACTGGCACGGCCCGACGGGTATTCCTGTTTTTCCGGATGTTCAGAAATGGCAGGGCACTGCCCTCGGCATCTCGCTTAACGGCAGCCCGCAGCAAATCGCCCTGCTTGCAGCAAACCGGTTGAATATCGGCAATGATTTGAAAACAGGCTGCAATCTGCTTGAAATCACTGTTTATGGAAGTCGTCGCAACTCTTTCGGTCCTTTTGGTGCGGATCCGGGATTTCTGGTCGATCCATCTGATTTTTCCTATTCGTTTCCAACGATACGCCGTTTGAAGCCGTATGGTATAATGAGTGAAATACGGTTCTGTTTCAACGATACCGGCAATATAAATCAAGGAGGTTCAACGTAAATAAATAATGTATTCCCGTCCCAGTAAAAACAAATCACAGAAAGAGAGAAAAATGAAAAAACACAAATTTACCCTTATCGAACTGTTGGTAGTTACATCACAACACTGCCGTGATTTTTTTAAACGCTTTGTTTGTACGGATAAGAACGGATGTGTACGGAAACATACGGAGAATGCCGCTCTCAAAAATACGCCGCATCATACTTGCAAAGCAAGTGCTTCATGTTTGCCG
>JAFTUS010000096.1 GCA_017466125.1 Lentisphaeria bacterium
CGGCAAACATGAAGCACTTGCTTTGCAAGTATGATGCGGCGTATTTTTGAGAGCGGCATTCTCCGTATGTTTCCGTACACATCCGTTCTTATCCGTACAAACAAAGCGTTTAAAAAAATCACGGCAGTGTTGTGATGTAACGACCAGCAGTTCGATCAAGGTGAAGTGTTTTTGTTTCATTTTTCTGTTCTCCCTTTAATTATTTATTCTTCCCCGTGGGGTTTTTACTTTCCCAATATTTTCTGATGGCATTTTGCCGGCAATCGTGTTCGATGGATTTCTGAACAGGAATTACCTCTTCTGTGCTGACAGTGTTTTTTTGCTGAAAAGGTATCGTTACGAAAGTATCATAATTTCTGCCGGATATACGGATTTTGATCGGAATGTGACAAACCGGACCGTCTGCAAATTCTCCTGCTGTAATTTCCGTTTCAATGCGGAACATCCAGCGACCGCAGGAACGGATATTTTGTATGGGGGAGGGGGCTATGCTCCATGTTTCCGGTAACAACCACTGTAAAGTAATAATATTATCAAAAAACAGTTGATTGCATGTAAATCCTAAAGACAACCGTATACTCTCGCCCGGAGAAAGTACCGGCAGGGAATTATATTCGACATGAAGAGTACCCCAGGAACAGGATTGATGTATTTCCAGAGGTTTGCACATTCTGCCCTGGTATTGGTCCGGCGGCATTTCCTTGTCTGACGCTTTCAAATCCATTGCAACAGGAATGTTTTCGTCTTCTGCAAGGTGCGGCAAATCGGGATTATCCAACTCCGCCCGGAGTTTTGCAATATATACTCTATCCGTCAAATCGGTCAGGGTTGCAGGAACATCCAACAGATAAGTGTTAAGAGAAATGGTAACGATTTTTTCTCCGATCGGAGAACTCCACTTCTCCGGTATGCCGGCAGTCCCAAGAAGGATCCCCATGATGGAACCGCAAGTAGCCCCGGTACAATCCGTATCATCGCCGCAATTTACTGCAATGCAAACAGAGGAACTGAAATCGCCATTCCCATACAATAATCCAATGACGACAAAAGCCACATTACCCGGGGCTTGAAAAAATCCCATATCGGCATTGAATTTTACGATTTCCTCCCGGACTTGCCGCCATGGTACATTTTCTTTGTACCGCTTTTCGACCAGTTTTACACTCTGTGCGACCCGGCATTCCGGCGGGATATAACTCAAGGCGATTTCGATCAGAGTTTGTATATTATTTTCAACAAATGCCGCTGCCTCAAGAGCCACGATGAACTGCTCGGCGTAGATACCTTCATCGGCATGGTCAACGCAACTGTCGTACCATGCAAAACGGACGGCTTCTGCCGGGGCTCCGGGCATAAGACATGCCCAGATTTCAGAGCGGATCCATGCCCCGTTGCTGTTTTTCCACTTTTCATTATTGCATACACCCGACAGGGGAGGGGGCAATCCATTACACATATTGAATTTCCCGATACCATACTCGTTCCACGGCCCGATGATATGCGAAAGCCAGTATTCTCCAAGCAGTTGTTCATTGATATGGTACAAGCCGTGATCTTCCACGGCTTTCAGCCAAACCAATTGCAAATCAAGATCATCATTGGGGAGGGGGGAGCCTGCCGGGGAAGTCGGGTAGTAGTCAAGATTCAGCATCTCTGTGGTTCCCTCGAAGGGAGCCCCCAGCGTTCCGCCGATATTTTTGCCGAGGAAACAGGCAAAAATCCGATCCCGGTACTTGCTGGCATTCAGTGAGCATTGTTGTTTCATATTATCTCCTTTGTTGGTCATGTCAATAGTATATCACAATTTTTTTGTTTATATTGGTAAGTTTTATGCAGCAAATGCTTAAGCCGGAAAAATATTACAATTTACACTGTGATTTTATATTGATTTTTCAGGGAAACGAATTATATTCTGTATGGTATGGAAACGAAAAAACAAATATTGACAAGACAGGAATTCTTCCGGGAAAATCTTCCGATTGCTGTTTTTGCAGCGGAAAACAGGCCGGAAGTCTATCCTTACATCCACAAGCAGCTGCAACAGCGTGCTTTTTGGCAGATAACATATATTGCCCGGGGGCAGGGGCGGACTATTCTGAATGGTCGACGCTATCCGATTTATCCGGGTTTTCTCTGCTTATTTCATCCGGATGATCTTACCGTTTGGGAATTGGAGGAAGAAATTACACTTTACCATGTTTTATTCCGACTGGATTTTATCGAAGATGCGCTGAAACGACTGGTTTTGACAGATGATTTCTTTGGGATTTTTACGGAAGGGTATAGTCCGGAACGGTCTATAAATCATGAATTACTTCACTTGCAGGATGTCAATAGGAGCATCCTGACATTGATCCACAAAATGCAGCATGAGTACGAACAGCAACCGCAAAATGCAGAAGAATTGCTGCGTTGTTATCTGCTTGAATTATTGATTTTGTTTGCGCGCCGAAGTTCACGCAACCTCCCCCGGCGGCACAAAGAAGAGATCGTTCAACTTCTCACTGAATATATCAGCAATAATTACCGGCAAAAATTGGATTACAATAAACTTTCTGCAGAAATCGGTTTTTCCCGCGGATATCTTTTAACGATCTATAAACAATTGACCGGAAAGACTATTGGTGAAACATTACTGCAGTACCGGATAAAAAAGGTACAGGAGTTACTTTGCACCAGTAATCTCTCCATTGAACAGATTTGTTATCGTTGCGGATTTTCTGATCTTGCCAATTTTTACCGCACCTTCAAACATATTACCGGAATGTCACCCGGAATGTATCGGAAATCCGGTGCAAAAAGTCATTTTTCAGAAATAACATAAAACGCTCTCTGAGCGCTCTAAACATTCCTGCCGACTCAATGTATGGGTCGGCTTTTTTATGCCCTTATCGTGGCTTTACGGTGCATTTGTAACGTCGCATAATGGCATGTTATGTCAAGATTTTCTTGGCATAACGTATATTATGCGACCGCAGGGGACGTTACAAATTGCCGGAGCAAAAAAGACGGCGGTGGGGTCCCCCCTGCCGGGGAGGACCCGC
>JAFTUS010000097.1 GCA_017466125.1 Lentisphaeria bacterium
AGAAAGGGAAACCTTTTTGGAAAAAGGTTCTCCCTTTCTCCCCCGAACCCCCTCTATCCCTTCCAAAAACTTTCGGGTAATTACATTTTTTGCGGATGTAAAAGAATTACTTTTTTCAGAATGATGAACCGTTGACATTTTTACTCTCCTTTTTTGAAATATTGGTTAAAATGAAATCAATGGTGACAGATCCGGTATCCGCAATCCGCCTCCGAAGCCCGGAGCCAGAAACATGGAAGATTCCCGGATACTGCCGTCATTGTCGTTGACCAGAATTCCGATGGGGAACGGTTTGCCCCGCATTTCTGCTGTCACGCCAAGAAGATCCAGCGGCAGACTCATGATATAGACCGTCGTATTACTGCCGGCATCCTGAAAAGTCTCAACTTTCATCTTTTGCGTCATGATCGGCGCATTGGAGCGTTGAGGAGCCCACCAGACCCACTTTTCCGGTTTCCCGTTCCCGTGAGAGCCGCCGAATTCCCACATGTCCTCCTGCCCCGGCAGCCAGAGCGCGACCTGGATGCTGTCGCCTTTCCACATTTCTCCACCGTGAAATTTCTGGGAATAAATATCATCTTTGACAACGACTTTGACCCGGAAATATTTTTTATCCGATGCAAAGTAGATCCCGGCACTGACATCATCCGTTCCGCGCCATACCAAATGGGAGTTGGTCGGTTCGTTGACAAAACGCGGCAAAATCTGTCCGCCTTTATCGAGAACAAAATCCGGAACCGGTGAAAAATCCGGTTTCATGGAAAGAACCGGCCGCAGTTCCACATAGAAGTCTGACAGCACCGTACCATCCAGCGAAAGAGTTCCGGGAATGTTCAGCTGCGAAACATCTCCTTTGCGGTCCTTTTCCAATTTCAGTTTGAATGGCATGACCTTTTTTTCTCCCGGAGCAAGAGAAAACGTCTGTTCCGCCGGAGCGATCGTGCTGTTGCGGGGGGCTTTCATCGCAATAGCCCCATTCAGTTTGCGGGGAAGCGGATTATGAAGCATTACGGAAAATTCCGTGCTTTTCATACCGTGACGGATAAATGCCTGTCCGGGAAGTTGAAGAAAATCGGGGATGTAAATTGGTTCTGCTTTCTGACCGGAGATCCGGATCGTTTGCGGAGAACCCCCCGCCGGGATCAGACACAGACCATTGGAGGTTTTGACCTTCCGGGAATTGCCGAAAAGATCGATGACTGAAACAGTTCCGGAAATATTGCTCAACGCCAGTAACCGGAAACGGCTTCCGCTGATATTCCACCCCGGGATCAGATAATCGCCATTGGCGGCACGGAACAGATACAACTGAAATCCCCCGTCATCACAGAAAGTCCGCAGAAATTTTGCATTCCGATACGTTCCCGTAAGCATATTGTAGGTCAAATAAACCTGTTTGGGGTGAAAATCTCTGGTGACAAGTCCGAAATTATCCTCGCCGTTAAGGGGATCAAATCCCTTGTTGCGGATATTGTACCATGTGTAGCCGATCCCGCCGTTCGCCCAGCAGAAAAGCAGTTTTTTGAAAAGTGTTTCCGCCTGTACCCGTTCGCCGATGACGGCTGAAGAGATCGCCGTTTCGTTGGACCACCAGGGCGTATCGGCAACGCCGACCTCTTTGCGGATCCGGTTCAAGCCGCGGATCTCACCATCGTAAGCGACATGCGGTCCGTGGCCGTGATAGGCAATGACATCATAAAAACCCTTGCTGCCCTGAAGAGTTTCACGGATATAATTGGGAGAAATCACATAACGGGCGTCTTTCATTTCCAGCAAAGCGTACCCGCCGGTCATCACCGTAACGTTGGGGTCGGCTTTTTTCACGGTTTTGTAAAAATGTTTCTGCAAACGGTTGTAATCGGCAACGGAAAAATTCCCGAAATAGACCAGATCCGGTTCATTCCATGCTTCCATAAAGCGGACTTTTCCCTGATAATGCTTCAGGAATTTTGTGATCCACTCTCCCCATTTGTCAAGTTTCGGGTACATGGCGTGATTCATCCTTCCCGGGCCGAAATCCCGGAAAAGCGGCTTGTCTTTTTCGACCGCCCAAAGCGGAAGCCAGCCGCCGCAGATGATTTGAGGCTCCATATTCTGACGCCCGAAAACATCCATCAGCCGTTCCCCCACAGACCAGTCGATGGGGCTTTTTTCACCGGGCTGCCGCCAGCAGAACCCCATGCGGAACACTTTTGCTCCGCACATTCCGGCAGCCAAAGCGGTGAGTTCCTGATCGGCAGCGGTATAACTTTCGGCATGGGAATGGACGCCGAAATGAAAACCGCTGGATTTCCCCGGTACAGGTCCGGAAGGCTGCATTCGGGCGTAACTCATGACCCGCTTTACCGGCGGAGCGATCTTGTCATCGACATTGAGTGTGCAATAATAGATCCCATAGCCCTTCATTTCAGGCAGCGGCAGCCGTACTGCAGAACGGGGCGGCAGTTTTGGCGGTACCGGAAATTCAGCAACGATGTTTCCGGCGGCATCCTTTACCGTACAGGAACCGGATAATTTCAGTTCAGACGCGTTGTAATTGCGGAAAGAGAGTTCCGGCTTCACTTTCCGGTCCGCCCGGAGAATGTTGATTTTTGTACCGGTAATGATTTCGATTTCACACGGGCCGGAGGTGATTTGACAGACGGCATTCCCCAAGCCGATGGCTCCTGCGGGTTTCTTTGTTCCGAAACTGAAGCCGCGCAAAATCAGCGGCGGATCCAGCCGGTGATTGACGGAACCGCCCCAGGTGCCGGGATATTTTTTTTCGGTATCAAGTTCGTAAACAAGTGTCTGCCAACCGGTTTGCGGCTTCAGTTTCTGCCGGATCTGAAATACTTCGCCGAAACGGTCTTCCACGCGCAAATTAAGATCATTGCAAACAGAAGGATCGGCGAGGTAAACATCCATATATACTTTACAGGAATTGAATTTTTTGCCGATAAAGTCCCGTTTCATATCCAGCCGGGACCATGGGCCGGTAAAATTGTTCCACGCAGTTTCAAGACAGGCTTTCCCGCCGCGGACGGTTTCTCGGACCTGTTGTTTTGCGGTCAATTCCGGAGGAGGAGTTGCAAAGCCGTGCTTCAAACTTGGGGTGAACGCCGTAAAAACACCGTTCTCCTGATCCGGTTGCGGAGTGATGGTACGGCATGTTACTTCACCGAAAGCAATGGAACCGGCTTTCTTCTGTTTGACGGCAAAACTGTATCCGGCAAATGTCAGCGGCAGATCCAGTTTGTGATCGGTATTTCCGCCCCAGCTTCTCGTATATTTTTTCCCCGTTTCCACTTCATATACGACATTTTGCCACCCCGATACCGGTTTGAGCATCTGCCGGAATTGAAAGACTTCTCCGGTGCGATCCTGTAAACACAAATTCAAATCGCCCGCCGCAGCCGCATCCGGAAGATAAACTGCCGCAGATACCTGAAGTGCAGAAAATTCCTCTGCTGCAAAAGGCCGCCTGATTTCCAGACGGCTCCAGGGATTGCTGAAGTTCGTCCAGGAGGTTTCTACACAGTTCCGCCCCTGACGTGCCGCAAATGAGACCGTCTGCACATTACGTATATTTGCGGGCAGGATAATACTTTTCAAACTGCGTTCCGGCACAAAAATCTTTTTTTCTCCTGCCGATACCGGAGTTGTCAGCAGAAGAAATATTCCGGAACAGTTCAGAATTGCAGAGAGAATTTGTTTTTTCATTTTGTGTACTCCTGATCGTATCAACATTCCGTTGGATTTACTGCATCAAAAACCCGGACGTGATCCACTTCAAAATAATCCGGGAGAACCGCCTGTTCAAGAAGCGGATCGGGCATACCGTTTTCACGATAACCGTGACACTCGGTCGAAACCAGAATAAATTGTTCCACCTGTGATACCGGTCCAATGGTGACACTGCCTTCTTTGCTCCACGGGGAGTCCCCGTTACCCTCTTTTTCAACTTTCCGGAGGTGTGCCATTTCCGGCGGCAGCACCGTTCCGACCAGTTTCCCATCTGCATAGAAACGATATCCGGCATCCGACCAATCGACCCCGAAATAATGCCAGCAGTCATCCGTCTCTTTGAAATCCCAGGAGAAATGTCCGGAACCCGCTCCGTCTTTTCCATACCCGCCCCAGAGGTTTCCTCCGATAAGTTTCCCTTCGGTATGCTGACGGTAATTTTCCATGATATCACACTCCACCCCCGCCTGACGCGGGTCCGGATGGGATCCGATACCGCACGCCTGAAGCCAGAATGCCGCATGCCATCCCGGATTTTTGGGCAGACGGCAGCGGATCTCATAATAACCGAACTTGTGCATGAAACGCGGCTGTTCCTGTTTGCCGAAAGGCCAGAACCCATTGCTGTCCCGGGGAATATCGTATGTGAGTGAACCGGTTTGCAGGTGCGGAGAATAGTAATGACCGTCTTTTTTGATCAGATGCAAACGCATGTGGCTCTGATTATCAAACTCCACCCCCTCTTCGGTGAATGTCTGCAAACGTTTCCCCCAGAAATTGAGGCGGAAACCCCATTTGCTGCGATCCAGTTCGGTACCATCGAATTCATCGTGCCAAACCAGCCGCCAATTTTTATCTTCCGGGAGGTAACTCGGAGCGTGTCCTTGAAAATCAAACTGTTTCATTGTTTTTCCTGTGGTTGTTGGTTGATAAAAAATCTTTTTCTGACGATAATATACCATACTTTACTTGAAAAAAATAAGAAATGAAACTATATTTTATGTAAAAAAATAAAAAAACATGTAAAAAAAGAAATGAAAACGTTGACTGATCTTTCGATTTTTCAAAATCGCCGTGCGAAACAGATTTTGCGGGAAGCTCACAGCATCATCTATCATGACACGAGTGAAAAACCTCATGAGGAGTTGAAACTTGATGCCGTTTTACCGCTTGGCTGTGAATACTTTACTTACAGTCATCTGCGTGAACATAAAGTTTTTCAGAGACGGATCAATCAACAGTTTTTTTCGATCCAGTATGTACATTCCGGCTCCTTCTATATCCGGAGTGCCAATAAGGGATTTCTGCTGGAACCGGGGGATTTTATCGTCCTGCCGCCCGGACAGGACAATGATCTGTTGTTTCTTCCGGAACTGGGCGAATACAAAGGGTACGGTTTGATCCCGAACGGTCCGCTTCTTCCGGTTCTGCTTGAAAATTTCGGACTTGCCAGAGGTGGCGTCCTGACCGTACAACATCCGGAAAGAGTGGAAAAACTCTTTCAGCAGTTGCACCGGGAATTGCTTTCTCCTCAATGGCATACCCCCGAAAAAATTTCCGGAACGATCTACGAATTGCTGCTGCTCTTACGCGAGAGCGTATCTGCATGCGGGATAGAAAATTCCTCCGCAATATTGGTCTTGAAATTACGGGAGGAACTGGAAAATCACATGACAGAAAAAATCTCCATGGCAACTCTGGCAAAAAAATACAATATGAGCCTTCCGGTGCTGAACCGGATTTTCCGGCAGAATATGCACCAGACGCCGTATCAATACCTGATCCGTCTGCGCATGGAAACTGCCCTCCGGCTGCTGACAGAAAATTTGCGGATCAAAGAGATCGCAGCCCGTGTCGGTTATGCTGACCCGCTTCATTTTTCGGCAGCATTCCGCAAACTTTACCGTTGTTCTCCGCGTGCCTTCCGCAACAATGCCCTCTCTGCTGCCGGAAAAAGCGGCGAAGAGAACCCGATGCCGTAAAATTACGGACCCCGGACTTTGGTTCAGGGGCATTTCCTCTTTCTCCGGTTGTTGATTTTGCCATTATTTTGTCGCAAAAAGATACATTTCTCTGTAAAATATCCATTTTTTTTTGTAAATTCGCAAGTATATTATCTGTAAACCAAAGGAGGTGTGTGCTATGAAATTCAAAATTTTTCTTCTGACAGCACTGTTTGTGCTGGTGGGTACGGCGGCGGAAATCGATTTCCGCACACTGCCGGAACGGGCGTTTTGGGTCACCAAAGGCAGTACGATCCAACTGACTGGTGTTCCCCCCGTTATCACTGACGTGGGATCCCGCTCAACGCAAATTTGCCGAATGGAGTTTTGCACGGCAGCCCAAAATCGATCAATTTCAGAAATTGACCGTTACCGTAAAATACAAGGTCAATAAAGGTTCTCTCCATACTGCGACCATCCGTCTGCGGGACTGGCAGGGCGAAATTTTCCAGTTTCAGCAAAATCTCAAACCCGGTATGGATAAGATGACTTTTACCGTGGATATGAAGAAATTCCGCAGTAACGGCAGTTGGCCGGAAAACAAAAAAGCCGTCGCCGACAAAAAACTCAGTTTCCCCGTCGCTCTTCTCGGCATGTCGATCCACTATCCGGCAAACTCTGTCCCCGGTGAAATGATCATCGAAGCCATTTCCATTGAAACTGAACCCGCTCAAAACGCCCCGAAAGAAGCAACCGTAAAAAAGACCCCGCAAGGGGCTTTTTTACGCCTTGAAAATACTTCATGGAAGCAGAATAACGGCGATTGGGTCGGCACGCTCCCCGCTGATACGCCCGCGTTCCCCCGCCTCAAAGGGGGCTGTTTCTCCGTGGAGGGGGTTGCTCCGCAAACGGTCAAACTCGTATTTTCCTGCCGCAACACCATTGTTACGCTGACGCCGGAAAAAGACGGCACTTTCCCCGTCCCTTTCGCTATGGATGACGCTCCCGCCGTACTGAAAAAAGTGATCGTCCGTTCTTCTGCGGCATCTGCTCCGGCAGTCAGAGGGATCATCCGGGAGGCTCTGCCGCTTGCGCTGAAATTCAAAATGGGAAAAGGTTCTGCCGTTCACGTCTGGCAAAAGGGTTCTGCCGGTGATCTTCTGTTTGTCAACAATACAAACAGTAAGGTTTCCGGCAAAGGTCTTTTGCAGTTCCGCTCTTATCCCGACGGTAAGATATTGGAAGAAAAGGAACTCCTTTTCGACTTGCCCCCCAAAGGAAAGTTGAACGTCTCCCTGACGTTCCCCGACCGTTACGGACTCTATACGGTCAGCGGTTTCCTGCCGGGAAATAAAATTGGAAAAATCCCTTTTTCACGGCGGATCGCCTGCCTTGCCCCGCTCGCTCCCGCAAAACATGAGGGAATGCAGTACGGGATGATGGTCATGACATGGCCGCTCCCGGTCATGGAACGCGCTGCTGCGGCAACCGCGTTGAGCGGAGCCGATTTTGTCCGTTCCTCCATCATCTGGAACGATGTGGAACGTCAACGGGGGAAATGGAACTGGAAATACACCGACGGCTATATGGATATTCTTACAAAGAACGGTCTGCGCTGGGCCCCGATGCTCTGGTATCCTCCCGCATGGGCGACGGCGAAGGATTGGAAACCCTCCTACACGCCGGTGCGGAAACGGCTCGGCTTTCCCCGTCCCGACTATGCGGCGTGGGAAGAGTACGTGCGCCGGTCCGTCCGCCGTTACGGAGACCGCATCAAAGTCACGGAAATATGGAACGAACCCGAACTGCCCGGTTTTGCCAATTTCTCCCCCGAAGAGTACGCCGAACTTCTCAAACGGGCGACTGCTGTTGTCCGCAAGGAAAAGCCCGCCGTCAAAGTCTCCACCTGCGGCTACACCTGTCTGCCGGGACAGCACCCCCGCATGACCTATCCGGACTTCATGCCCCGCTCGCTGAAAGCCGCCGACGGATATTACGACATCACTTCCATTCACGGACACGGTTTCTTTCCGGATTTCTGCGATATGATCGACGGCTTTATCAAACTGCGCAAACGTCTGAATGTGACAGTTCCGTGGGCGGCAAATGAAACGGCAGTCTCTTCGTCATGGTGTTCCCGTCAGGTACAGGCGGAGGTGCTGTTCCAGAAGATGATTTTTGTCCACGCCAGAGGCGGCGGGGCGTATGTATGGCACAATTTGCGTGATTTGGGCAGAAATCCGCTCAACAAGGAGCATAACTTCGGGCTGTTCGATGCCAATTTTGAACCCAAAGAGGCGTTTGCCGCCTACCATACGGTCGTAAATCTTTTCCGTGGAGCCGTATTCCGGAAAGATCTCTCCGCCAGTGGCGGTTACTGCTTTCTCTTTGAAAATCAGGGAAAATTCCTCGCCGCAGGCTGGACGTTCCAGCCGCCCGCCGCAGAAAAACTGCTGCGCTTCAAAAATGTGACGGGAAACGTTTTTTCAGTCGATCTCTGCGGCAACCGTACTCCGGTAAAAGTCGTTGACGGCGAAGTTCTTTTCAAACTGACGGCAACGCCCTCCACGCTGGTTTTTGAGCAGAACCAGGCCCCGGTCTGCGCCGGAGAGTTTCTCACAAGCGGCAAAACGGGTGAATTCCGCATTGCCGTTCCCCGGGCAGTTCAGGCGGTTCAGGCGCGTTTCGGGAAGGGCGGTTTTCTTGAACGGCAGCTCCATAACGGCATATTCGCCATTGCAGAACTGAAACAGCGTTTGCAGAAAGTCACCCCGGTAAATATCCGCCTGAAAACCGTCTGGGGTGATGTTGAACTCAAATATTACGCTATTTCCCGGCTCTCTTTCCCCGCCGGAGACGATTTCAGCCGCAAACCGGATTTTGAACAGCAGAACAGTGAGAGTTATTGTTCGACTTCACCCAATGACCCGATGTATGCGGACTGCTATTTCAAGGGAGCGGAGGACTGCTCCGTAAAAACATGGCTCGGCTTGAAAAATGATAAAGTCATCCTTCAGTTGCAGGTGCGTGACGATATTCATTTTCAGGATAAAAAAGGAACGCAGCTCTATATCGGAGACTCCTTGCAGGTTCTCTTCTCGCGTACCGCAACCGGCGGACGCTGGAAATTCGGTTTTGCCCTCGGCAATGACGGCAAGGTCGGGAGTTTCTGCTGGAACAAACCCGATAAACGCAGCGGTGAAGCGGTGCTTGCGAACGTAAAATGCTCCATTGTCCGCAGAGAAAAGAGCAAAGAGACTTTCTACCGCATTGAATTTCCTGCCGGAGAACTCGGCATTGCTCCGGGTGTTCCATTCCGTTTCAACATCCAGCTCAACGACAACGACGGCAAATGCCGGGTGGGATACCATGCGATCGCCGAAGTCCTTGATGACGGAAAAAATGACACAGGCTTTCCCGAAATAACGTTTCAAAAATAAAAACACCCAACCAAAGGAGAACAGAAAATGAAACAGAAACAATTCACCCTCATCGAGCTTCTCGTCGTAATTGCAATCATTGCAATTCTCGCTGCCATGCTGCTTCCGGCGCTCAATAAGGCGCGTACCAAAGCACGCATGACCATGTGTACAAGCAACATGAAATCCCTCGGTACCGGTGCGATGCTTTATGCCGGAAGCAACGATGATTTTCTGCCCATTCACATCTCCCGTTACAACTGGTCGTTTTTCATTGCCGATGAGATCGGCGTAAATCTGACCGATGAAGAGCGGCTCACCAAACGCTGGACGCGCAACTCCTACATTGAAACTGTTTTCAAAAATCCGATCTTCTCCTGTCCGATCGCCCGGACCATCCAGCCGGTGAACTCCGTCAAATCCGCCTCTCTGGCGGCGACCAACTATCTGCCCATCATCGCGCCTTCCACCCCCAATGCGGCGGACCGGAAATACGCTTACGGTCTTCAACAGGCCTCAAGTCCGCTGAATACCTATGTTCTGCCCAACCGTATTTCCTCCCTCGGCGGCAATGGCTTTATCATCAGCGAATTCCGTTATGATGATGTTGCCTGGGTCGATACTGCCAAAGCAACCTTTGTTACGGCACACACCTTTTACAACCGTGGAAATCTCGTTGATGCGACATTCATCACGACCCGCAATGTCCTGACGCAGCAGCACGGCGGTTGTTTCAGTGCCATGCGCTCCGACGGCAGTGCCGATGTCATCCGCGAAAAACAGCAGTTCAACGGTGAAACTTACCAGTGGGATTGATACAAAGCAGAAATTACAGTTATTGACTGCTCTCTGTGCCGTGAGACCTTTTGTTCCGGAGTCTCCGTCCATTTTGTCCATTCATTCATTTGGGCTGTTGTATATTTATTCAGAAAAAACGGCTTTTTATTGCTTTCTGACTTGAAGAAGATGGGTTTTGGCATTAATTTATATTAATTATATTCAAGACAGGAGCAGTATGCATTCGCATTTTAGATTTAAGGCGGAAGATCTGGAACAGTATTTTCTCGATCTGATGGCAGGACGCCGTCATAATTGGTATGACAACGCCCTGAAAGATTTCCTGTTTGCAGCCTCCCGCTTTTACCGTATGGCGATCCAGTTCCGCTTGTGGATGTACGATAAACGGGTGATCCGCAACCGTGCGCTGGGGTGTCTGGTGGTCAGCATCGGCAACGTCTCCTGCGGCGGCACGGGCAAAACGCCGGTGGTGGAGGTTTTTGCCCGCACATTGAGCAATAACGGGCGTAAAGTCGCTATTTTGAGCCGCGGCTACCGCAGTAAAAAACGTTCCCTCTGGTTCCGGCTGATGCACATGTTCCATTCGCAGGAATTGGCGATCCCCCCGAAAATCGTTTCGGACGGCAAAAATCTGCTGCTGGAATCCGATTATGCGGGCGATGAACCCTACATGCTTGCCTCAAATCTGGAAAATGTCGCCGTTCTCGTCGATAAAGACCGGGTGAAGTCCGGCATTTATGCCATCGAAAATTTCAACGCCGATGTGATTATTCTTGACGACGGCTTCCAGTATCTCATGCTTAAACCGCACATCAATATCGTGCTGGTGGACTCCACGGATCCCTTCGGCAACGGTCACGTGCTTCCCCGGGGGATCCTGCGGGAGCCGATCAAAAATATCCGCCGTGCGGACTATATCTTTCTGACCAAGTCCGACGGCAGTCATAAGTTGAACCACCTCAAAAACTTTCTGCGCCGCCACACCCGCCGCGCGGAGATCATCGAGTGCTGTCACAAACCCAAATATCTGGTCAAACTCTTCTCCAACCGGGAAAGCGAACCGCTGGAAAAACTCAAAGGCGCAAAAGTCGCCGCCTTGTGTGCCATCGCCTGTCCCGCCAGTTTTGAGGGTTTTCTGGAAGAACTCGGCGCAACGCTGGTCTGGAAAGATCACTACGCCGATCATCACCGCTATACGCAGCAGGAGATATTGGATTTCGTCAATCAGGCGAAAGCGGCAGGGGCGGATTTCATCGTTACGACCGAAAAAGATGCCGTGCGCATACCGCCTTTGAACCGCTGCGATGTGCCGCTCTATTATCTGCGTATCCAGATCGATATTTTAAGCGGTCAGGAGAGTTTCGATCAATGTATTTCAAGAATTTGTTTCATGTAAATAAGGAGTTTTTCAAATGGCAAAAATGAAAGTTGTGCAGTGCTGGGATGATGGTGTCATCAACGACATCCGTCTGGTGGAACTTCTGCGCAAATACAATGCGAAAGCGACCTTCAACCTCAATCCGGGGCTGATGAAGGATGAGCGCATCCCCAACGGCTGGCAGCGGCTCAATGAGGGCGGCGGTCACTGTTTCAACGGCTATTATGCCGGAAAGATCAGCAAAAAAGAGATCGCTGAACTTTTTGACGGCTTTGAACTTGCCTCCCACTGCTGGAATCACGAAAACGCCGACTCCATGCCCGTTGAGGAGTGGATCAAAACCGCCGTCAGCGCACGGGAGTTTCTCGAAGATATCGTTCAGCGTCCCTGCACCGGTTTCGCATGGCCCTGCGGCAGATACACCCAGGAGACCTGCGATGCCCTGCGTGCCGCCGGTTTCGCCTACGGACGCACTACAAAAAATGTGGATTTCGTTACAGAGTGTGAAGACGCCATGGCACTGCACTCCAACTGCCACTTTATGAATGCCGGATTTTATGAGCGTTACGAAAAGGCCAGAGAGTGCGGCGTATTCTACTTCTGGGGACACAGTTACGAGATGCTCGAATATGACAAACTCTGGGAACAGTTTGAACTGAAACTGAAATATATCAACGATGATCCCGACTCCGAATGGGCAAACGTGGTCGATATCGCTCCTCTCTGCGATGGTAAAACAAAATAAAGGATTCCGATCATGGCAAAAGTAAAAGTCGTACAATGCTGGGATGATGGTGAAATCAACGATATCCGTCTGGTGGAACTGTTGCGTAAATACAACGCCAAAGCCACTTTCAATCTCTGTCCCGGACTGATGAAAGAAAATGAACGTATTCCGGACGGCTGGGTCGCCAAAGGTCAATGCGGCGGTCACTACGGTTACATCTCCGGCAAACTTTCCCTGAAAGATATCCCCGAAATCTATGACGGTTTTGAACTGGCATCCCACTGCTGGCTCCACGAAAACGTCAACAATGTTTCCACAGCCGATTTTGTCAAATCTGCCGTGGATGCCCGCAACTTTCTGGAGGACACCGTCCAGCGTTCCTGCACCGGGTTTGCATGGCCCTACGGAGCCTATACCGCCGAAGCCTGTGCCGGTCTGCGGGAAGCGGGTTTCTCCTACGGTCGCACCACTGTGAATGTGGAATACGCCACTCAATGCGACGATACCATGGCTCTGCACTCCAACTGCCATTTTCTCAACCGGAACTTTTATGACCTTTACAACAATGCGAAAGCCTGCGGCGTATTCTATTTCTGGGGGCACAGTTACGAAATGTTCGATTACGATAAGCTCTGGGAGCAGTTTGAGATGAAACTGCAGTTTATCAGCGAAGATCCCGATGCCGAATGGGCAAATGTGGTCGATATCGTTCCCCTCTGCAAGAAATAATCAAAATCAAATGAAGGAAATATATCATGGAAAAACTTATTGAAAAATATACCGCCTTTTTCGGTGCCGCTCCGACGGTCTGTTCACAGGCTCCCGGACGTCTGGAAATCCTCGGCAACCACACGGACTACAATCAGGGGTTCGTCCTCTCCTGTGCCGTGGAGCAGGTGACAAAAGTCGCCCTCCGCCCGGTGGACGGCAAACATTGCAAATTCAAAGACTTCCGTGACAACAGCATCCGTGAATTCGATCTCGACAACATCGACACCGCCATTCCCAAAGACTGGTGCAACTATATCAAAGGCGTGATCGTGGAACTCCGCAAACGGGGGATCGAAGTCGGGGCCTTTGAAGCGGGCATGGAAAGCACCGTTCCGCTGTCAGCGGGCATGTCCAGTTCCGCCGCACTGGAAACGGCGGTCGGCTTCTCTCTGCGCGAGGCCTTCGGCATCGAACTTGCCCCCGCTGACTGGGCAAGGGTCGGGCAGGGGGTGGAAAACAACTACATGGGCCTCAAAAGCGGCTTGCTCGACCAGTTCAGTTCCATTTTCGGCAAAAAGGACTCCATGATCCTGTCGGATTTCCGCACGGTTGAAGTCCTCCGCACCGCTGCACTGCCCTCCGGGTACAGCATCGTGGTCATCAACTCCATGGCGAAACACAATCTGGTGGACTCCGAATACAACGTCCGCCGTCAGGATTGCGAATCCGCCGCAGAAAAACTGGCGCAGATCTATCCCGATGTCAAGACGCTGCGCGATGTTTCCATGGAGCAGCTTGCCGCCGCAGAACCCGCCCTCGGCGAACGGGAGTTCCGCCGCGCCCTCCACGTGGTCGGCGAATGTACCCGCGTGATGAAAGCCGTCGAACTGCTGGAAAACAACGATGTTGCCGGTTTCGGTCAACTCTGGTTTGAATCCCACGAATCCAGCCGGGTCAACTTTGAAAACAGCACCCCCGAACTGGACTATCTGGTGGAACTTGCCAAATCCGTTCCCGGCGGTCTGGGGGCGCGTCTCTCCGGAGGCGGTTTCGGCGGCATTTCCATCCATCTGGTCAAAAGCGAAGATGCCGAAGAGTATGCCAAACGTGTTCAGGCGGGCTACAAAACCCGTACCGGCATCGAAGCGGAATATATCATTTGCGCCATCGGTGACGGCGCATCATCCCGGAAACTTTAAGGAGAATTTTTCATGCGTATTTTAACCGGTATCCAACCCTCCGGCACGCCCCATATCGGCAACTATTTCGGTGCCATGCGGCAGGTGTGCAGTATTCAGGATAAGGGCGAAACGTTCATCTTTCTGGCAGACTATCACTCACTGACCACCGGACCCGATCCGGAGCAGCTCCGGCAGAATGTGCTGGAACTGGCGTTGAACTATCTCTCCTGCGGGGTCGATCCGCAGAAGTCCGTTCTTTTCCGTCAGTCCGACGTGCCCGAAGTCTGCGAACTTACCTGGATCTTGAACAACGTTACCCCCGTCGGACTTCTGGAACGCGCCCACAGTTACAAAGACAAGATCGCCAAAGGGTTCAGCCCCAATAACGGCCTCTTTTCCTATCCGGTGCTGATGGCATCTGATATCCTCATCTACGGCAGCAACCTCGTTCCCGTGGGCAAGGACCAGAAACAGCACCTCGAAATCACCCGCGATATCGCCATCAAGTTCAACAACCAGTACGGCGAGATCTTCACGATCCCCGAAGAACTCATCCCCGAAGAGGTGGCGATCGTTCCCGGTATCGACGGTCAGAAGATGTCCAAGAGTTACAACAATACCATTCCCATTTTCGGCAAAGAAAAAGCGATCCGCAAGACCATTATGAACATCGTTACGGACTGCAAACAACTGGAAGACCCCAAAGATCCGGACTCCTGCAACGTGGTGGCTCTCTTCAAACTTTTCGCCTCCGGAGAAGAACTCGAAGAGATGAAAGCCAAATACCGCGCAGGCGGTTACGGCTACGGTCACGCCAAGCAGGCCCTCTTTGAAAAAATGTGGAGTTACTTTGAACCCATGCGTCAGAAACGCGCCGAACTGGAAAACAATCTGGATTTCGTCTGGGAAGTTCTCCGCAAAGGCGGCGAAAAAGCCCGGGAAGAGGCGCAAATGACGATGGATAAAGTCCGCAAAGCGGTCGGTTTGCGTTAAATACCAAAAAAAAGTGTCAGACCATTTGTAACAGCGGCACTTACGGTGTACCTTATATAAAAAGCATATTACTTTTACAGAAAGGTTTTGAAATGAATTATCGTATTGAGATCTCTCCGTTGCCCCAGTGGAGCGATGCCCGGGGCGAAGGCGTGAAAAAACAGATCACCAAATTTTTCGGATTTCCCGTGGAAAAAGTGTTGAGCCGTGATGTCTATACCATCATGGGCGATTTGAGTGCCGAAGAGGTCGATAAAGTCGCTTCTCTGCTCTACAACCCCGTGCTTCAGGGCTGGAAGACCGCCAACGGTGCTTCTGCCAATTACGTCGCACTGCCGGAATGCAGTTATCTGGTGGCGGTCGGCTTCAAACCCGGCGTGACCGATAACGTCGGGCGCAGTGCCCGTGCCGCCGTCGGGGATATCCTCGGCCGCAAACTCAAAGAAGAGGAAAATGTGTTCAGTTCCGCTGAATATCTCTTCTACGGCAAAGACCTTACCGAAGAACAGGTTCAGACCATCGGTTACAAACTGCTTGCCAACGAACTCATCCAGTCCGTTCTCGTTCTCAACGGCAAAGATGCCGCAAAAGAGATCCCGATGAATTTGCCGCTGGTTTCCGGCGCACAGGGCGGGATCGTCCACACCTACGATCTCAACGTCTCCGATGAAGAACTCATGGAGATCAGCCGCAAGGGTACGCTCGCTCTCACGCTGGCGGAAATGAAGTCCATCCAGAACTACTTCCGTACCGTCAAGGGCCGCGACGCCTACGGTTTGGGCAACAACCCGACTGACGTGGAACTGGAAGTCCTCGCCCAGACCTGGAGCGAACACTGCAAACATAAGATTTTTGCCGCCAACATCGACTACAAAGATCTTGAAAGCGGTGAAGAAATGCAGATTTCCTCCTGCTACAAGACTTTCATCCAGAAGAGTACCAAAGAGATCGCCCAAAAGGTCGATTGGCTGGTTTCCGTCTTCAGCGACAACGCCGGTGTGATCGACTTCAACGATAAAATCGACATCTGCTACAAGGTCGAAACCCATAACAGCCCCTCCGCGCTCGATCCCTACGGCGGTGCCATGACCGGTATCGTCGGTGTGAACCGTGACCCCCTCGGCACCGGACAGGGCGCAGATCTGCTCATCAACGTCTGGGGCTACTGCCTCGGTTCGCCCTTCACCGAAGACAAGGATGTTCCCGAAGGCTTGCTCCACCCCCGCCGTCTGCGTGACGGTGTCCACAAAGGGGTCATCGACGGCGGCAACCAGTCCGGCATCCCCTACGGCAACGGCTTTGAATACTTCGATGCCCGCTACATCGGCAAGCCGCTGGTCTACTGCGGTACGGTCGGCGTGCTGCCCAAAACCGTCAACGGTATCCCCGGTGCGTCCAAATCCATCAACCCCGGCGATCTGATCGTCATGGGCGGCGGACGCATCGGCAAGGACGGTATCCACGGCGCGACCTTCTCCAGTGAAGAATTGCACAAAGACAGCCCCGTGCAGGCCGTGCAGATCGGCGACCCCATCACCCAGAAGAAGATGGGCGACTTCATCAAAGAAGCCCGTCAGCGCGGACTTTACCGGTTTATCACCGACAACGGTGCCGGCGGACTCTCCTCCAGCGTGGGTGAAATGGCGGAACAGTGCAACGGCTGCCGCATGGATCTTGCAAAGGCTCCGGTGAAATACGCCGGACTTCAGCCGTGGGAGATCCTCGTTTCCGAAGCACAGGAACGTATGAGTTTTGCCGTTCCTCCGGAAAAACTCGACGAATTCAAAGCACTCGCCGCCGAGCGTGACGTGGAAGTGACCGTGCTGGGCGAATTTACCGATGACGGCAAGTTCCACATGCTCTATAACGGCAAGACCGTCGCTCTGCTGGACATCGAATACATGCACAAAGGTCTACCCCAGCTGTCGCTCACTGCCCGCTGGAAAGCCCCCCATTTCGACGAACCGTGCATCTCCTGCCGTGACCTTGCCGCCGACCTCAAGGCGATGATGGGCCGTCTGAATATCTGTTCCGACGAATACAAAGCCCGTCAGTATGACCATGAGGTGAAAGGCTTGAGCGTGGTCAAACCCTTCCAGGGCAAAGGCCGTGATGTCATCGGTGACGCATCTGTGACCATGATCGAACCCTTGAGCAAAGAGGGTGTCATTCTCTCTTCGGCTCTGCTGCCCCGTTACAGCGACATCGACACCTACCACATGGCGGCAAGCAGCATCGACCTCGGCATCCGCCGCATCATCGCTGTTGGCGGCAAACTGGATAAACTCGCCTGTCTGGACAACTTCTGCTGGCCCGACCCGGTTCAGAGTGAAAAGACTCCTGACGGCGAATACAAACTCGCCCAGCTCGTCCGTGCCAACAAGGCTCTCTACGACTACACCAAGGCATTTACCGTGCCCTGTATTTCCGGCAAGGACTCCATGAAGAACGACAGTACCCGCGGCGGCCGCAAAATTTCGATTCCGCCCTCACTGCTTTTCAGCATGATCTCCAAGATGGATGATGTTTCCAAATCCGTCACGCTGGATGCCAAAAATGCGGGCGATCTCGTTTACGTTATCGGTATGACCAAGCCCGAACTCGGCGGCAGTGAATATTTTGCCATGCTCGATGCACTCGGCAACAATGTTCCCAAGGTGGATGCTGAAATGGCAGTCAAGACCTACAACGCTGTTTCTGAAGCCACTGCAAAAGAGTTGATCAACTCTCTGCACACCCCCGCTTTCGGCGGTTTGGGTGTCGGCTTTGCACGTGTTGCCATGGCGGGCCGCCTCGGTCTGGAAATCGATTTGAACAAAATTCCGTCGGAAGAGTGTTCCGACATCGAAAAGGTATTCTCTGAATCCAACAGCCGTTTCATCGCAACTGTCGCTCCGGAGAAAGCGGCAGAGTTTGAAAAGGTGCTTGCCGGTATTCCGCTGGCAAAAGTGGGTTCGGTGATCTCTGAACCTGTCCTGAAAATGACCGGCAAGGAGGAATACAAGTTGGCGGTCGGGGAACTGCTTGAAGAATATAAGTCGACCCTCGACCAGATTTGAGGAGAAAACAGGCGGTGCGGCTGTTGAGGAGCGGCCGCTCTGCCGAACACCACAGGAGGTGTTATGGCTGATCCCAGAGAGGAGGTCAGTGACGCTGATGCCAAAGTCAACGCACTGATAGAGGAGAACATGCGCCTTGTCTTGAGAATCGCAAATGATTTTCTGGGGCGCGGATTGGCCTGGGACGATTTAGTCTCAGAAGGAAACATCGGGTTGATGACTGCCGCGAGGCGGTTCGACCCGTCCATGGGTGCAAGGTTCAGCACATACAGTGCATGGTGGATCAAACAGGCGATCCGTCAGGCGATTGCGGAGCAGTCGCGGACGGTGCGTGTTCCCATCGGCACCCAGCTCAATTCACGGAAGATCCGCCGTGTTCTTGCCGGTTTGCAGGAGAAACTCGGCCGTGATCCGACCGATGAAGAACTGGCTGAAGAGGCGGGGCTGCCGCTGGCGACGATCCACCGTTTGCGCAACAACCGGGAGTTGCAGATGCAGTCTCTCAATGCGCTGATTGGCGGCAATGAAGAAGAGGGCAGCGAATATATCAATATTCTCTACGATGAGAGTACCGATACGCCCGATCAATCTCTGGTCAAAGTGGAAGATGTGGAGCAGTTATTGAAACTGCTCGACACTCTGCCGGAAAGAGAAAAGATGGTTCTGCGCCTCCGTTTCGGACTGGATGGCGAAGCCGTGCGCACCCTTGATGAGGTGGGAGAGGTCATCTCCTGTACCAACGAAAGGGTGCGCCAGATCCAAAATCAGGCGTTGCGGAAACTTCACAGCATGATGCTTGCCGAAGAGTAAAAAACGCACCTGCTGAAAGTCCGGAGGAATTCTGAGTTTTTCTCAAATTCTGAACCGGGCTTTTATCGGGGAACGGCGGAGAGCAGAACTTCATCCAGTTTTTCGTCAATATCCAGTTCTTTACAGAATTCGTAATGGGGTTTCAGATAGCCCACTTCATAAAGATTATGTGAGTCTGTTCCCCAACTGATCTTTCCGCCTTTTTTTATCATCAGAGTTGTAAACTCCGCCGATGGCCGGTTGCCTGCGTGGAAATTTATTTCTGCCGCAACTCCGGCACGGACAAGTTTTTCCGCAACCTCACCGAAGAGTTCTTCCGGCGCGGCAAATCCGCGTTTGACAAAAACACGGAACGGATGCGCCAGAATTGCGATCCCGTCCGTCAGCAGAGCGTCGAGGCGGCGCATGTAATCGGCTTTCAACTCCTCATAGGAGAGATCCGGTTTCAGAAAGTGGATGGCTCCGAGGCGGTATCCGGTCAGGTACTCTGACGGAAAGCCGCTTACGACGGCATCTTCGTCCACATCCAGTTCAAACCCGAAAACACGTCCTGCTCCGGCGAGATTTTTGGCGATATTCTTATATTTCCACGAACGGTCATCCTCCATCCGGCGGGTCTGCCAGCGGAAACGGTTGTTCCAGTAGGTATCCGGTGTACAGAAAAGCTGTCCGGAGTGTTCTGCGATATTGAGCATGGCGACCCGGCTGCAGTGCGCCATTTCCATTGCTCCGGGGATATTCATATTTTCCCCGCAGAATGCCAGCGGCGAATGTACGTGAAAGTCGGTCAGACCGGGGATTTCGGGAATATTCAGATCGATGCGCTCCCTGCCGTCAAGGTACATGGGAAAATCCGGGGCGGAAAAGGGCTGTAACCCCTCTGTCGATGCACCGAAGCGGAACGTGAAATTCCGTTTCCTCAACCGGAACGAGGTATCCCAGAACTTTTTCGCCTCTTCCGGAACTGCGGCAATATTCAGATGAAACTCCGTTATGCCGTGAAAATCAAAGAGATAGTGAAATGCACGCAGTGCCATGAAAATCGCAGGACGATCCCACTTGTCTGCGGGCAGATGCAGAACGGCAAAGCGCATTATTCCACCTCCTTTTCCGGCGGGAGCAATGCGGCAATGGCGGCATAGATCTCATCGGGTTCGATCATGCGTCCCTTTTCGGTTTCCGCTCCGCAGGCAACTCTGCCTTCGGCGGGGCCGAGGATGGTGATGCCGCGGTCTTCGAGGATGCCCACATTTTCCTGATTGGCGGCGTGCCGCCACATTTTGGGGTTCATGGCGGGGGCGGCGAGTATCGGGCCTTCAAAGGTTGCCGCGAAGGTACTTACAGCATCATCGGCGATGCCGTGCGCCATTTTTGCAAGGATATTTGCCGTTGCCGGGGCGATAACGAAAAGGTCGGCTTCATCGGCAAGAGAGACATGCTGCGGACGCCAGTCGCTGTTATCCCAGAGGGAGGTGATCACGTTTCTGCGGGAGAGGGTCTGAAAGGTCAGCGCAGTGATGAACCGCTGGGCATTTTCTGTCATCAGAACTTGTACGGAATAACCCATTTTCATCAAAAGACTGCACAACTCCGCGCTTTTATAAGCGGCGATACCGCCGGTAACTGCCAATGCAACACATTTTTTCATTTCGGCCTCCTGTCGTTAACGATATTAATATACTGCCGTAAACAGGATTTTTCAAGAGAAATGTCTGTTCAGCAATGCGGATTTTAAGGCATCGTAACAAGTTATTCCCTGCTGATCTTTGATTTCAAGGATCATCGGAGCATGGTTCAGCGTACCCTCATCCCATGCCATGCAGAAAGAACTCAATGAGATCAGCCGTCCGAAAAGCGAGTTCAGCGGAAAGTTGCCGCGCATCGGTTCATTCAGATTTTCCCGGACGACCTGATGCAGGGTATAGCCGCAGCAGTATTTTCCTGTACTGCGGTACCACTGACTTAAAGTGAAACGGTTGGAAAAGGGCGGGTTGTTCCGGGCATTGCCGATATCCAGCTGTATGCCGATGTCCTGCCAGTCGAGAACACGGCGCATGAAGTCGCACCACTGGATGCACTCCGTCGGCAGACAACCGAACGGACGGTTTTCATCTGCCCAGCGGCGGTAGGGCATACGGGCGTTATCGAATGCGATCCGGCAGTGCGCCTGTTTCAGCGGCAGAAACATTTCGCGGCAAAGTTCAGCGAACCGTTCCCGTATCGCTTTTGAGGCAAGGTCTTTCAGTGAGATTTCCGGCATTCTGATACGGACACAGTCGCACTCCATTTCCAGTGCGAGTGCGATCGCGCGCCGCATCCTGCCGCCCCCGAAGAGTTCGCCGTCGCGCCATGTGCAGACCGGCAGCGATGCCGACAGCGTGTGACCGCCGTTTTCGCGCCAGTTGCGGATGCCCTGTTGGAGCCGGTTGCGGCTGCAGTCGTTTGCTTCGTTGAAACGGAATTCAAAGATCCCGATCTGCCGTGCGGCGGCCTGTTCGAGACATTCCAGCGGCGCACTCATTCCGGAAACGCCCAGATTTCGCAGAAAACCGTTTTTCTGCTCTTCGGACCAGTTGCGCGGATCTGCGGCGGGGCAGGGGATCGTCTGCCGTTTCCAGACGCCGTTTATCTCTTCAAACACGGTAAGGGCGGGAGCCCCTCCGGCGGCTTTGTCCGGATCAAGCCCGCGGATCAGATGTTCATTGCCGTTTTCGCGGTCGATATGGAAGTGTCCGGCGATCAGCAGAGCGATGCGGTTTTCGTTGAGCAGCTGCTGAAGTTCCTGCCGTTCGCCCGGCGAAAAGCACTCCGGGGGACAATGGGTCACGACCACTGTCCCTGCGGGGAGATTGGAGAGTTTTGCTTTGTCGATAAAGACGAGACCTCTGGAGGAACTGTCCGGCAGAAAAAATCCGGGCAGTTCATCGTATGTTTTCAGAAACGGCATGGCTTTTTTCTTTTCGGAACTGTCCCGCAGATCTGCGTTTCCCGGCGTCAGGGCAAAGGGGATACCGGTCGCTTTCAGTTTTTGCCAAATCCGTTCCGCAGCGGCGGAGGAGCCGCAGGAGGTGAGGTCTCCGGCCCCGATGATACAGTCAAGTTTCAGCCTGACGGCTTCAGCCAGAGCCCAGTCGAACACTTTTTCTTTGACGGTATCCGCTTCGACGGGCAGATGACAGTCTGCTATGACCCCGAAACGTTTCATAAATCACTTTCCGGCAGATTTTCCGCCAGCATCCGCACGCGGCGGCCGCCCAGCGGGAAGCGGACCTGAAACAGCGTGCCTTTGCCGGGAATGGATTCCAGACCGAACTCCGCACCGTGTTCACGGAAGACCCGTTCGATGATCATTGTACCGATGCCGTTGCCGCCCGCCTTGTTGGTTTTGAAGGCGTTGAACATGGTGCTGATCTCTTCCGCCGTAACGCCTTTGCCGGAATCCAGAAATTCAATGGAGAGAAACTCCGGGTCGGCGGAGCCGCAAATCTGCAATTCTCCGCCGTTGCTCATCGCCTGGACTGCATTGCGGATGATGTTGTAGAACGCCTGTTTCAACTGTGCCGCATCGCCGGGAATGGCGGGGATCACGTTGGACCATGTGCTGTGGACTTTGACCAGACGCGCTTCGATCTCCGGGCGCATGAAGGTCAATACATCGCAGACGATCTCCTGAACGTTCACCGGTGCAAACGTGGGTTTGCCGGGGCGGATGGCGGTGAGAAAACCGTGGATGATGCTGTCCAGCCGTTCCACTTCGGACTTGCAGATGCGGATCATCTCTGCCGCCTCTTCGCCCGCACTGTCGTCGCTGTGGGAATAGGTTTTTTCAAGTATCTGCAAATTGAGGTAAAGGCTGTTGAGCGGATTGCCGATCTCATGGGCGACTCCGGCGGCAAGCATCGAGACCGCCTTGACGGTTTCGGTTTTCAGTTCATCCATTGTTTTGGCTCTGCTGTCGGTGACATCGCGCAGGATCACGGCGGCAAGTCCGGTATCTTCGGGGTAGGGGACAAGGTAGAATTGCAGAAATCGGCGCACAGGATAAAGGATTTCGATCTCCTGCCGTGCGACCCGCATCCACTCTTCTTCATCTTCCTGCAGGATGCGTTTCCAATCGATGCCCTGAAGCAGTTGCGAGACGCGCAACTCTGCGATATTTTCGGGCAGGGCGAGCAGTTCCCGTGCGGCGCGGTTGAAGTAACGGATGCGCAGACGGCGGTCGATGACCATGATCCCCTCATCGACGGCATTGAAGATCGTTTCAAAAAAGCCCCGTTCTTTTGCGAGCCGCAGGATATACGCCTGGCGGCTGTTGGCGTCCAGATCGTCCAGCCTTTCGCTGAACCGGTCCAGAAAGTTCTTTTTTACTGCCATATTGTCTCCTTGATTTCTATACAAAGAAAATATAGCACGCCGGAGAAAAAAAACAAGACGGATAATAAAAAAATATGGCTGTGTTCTAAACATAGACTGATAAAAAAATCCGCGCGCAGCGGCCGAACGTCGGCCTCGGTAGTGGTCGGCTGTCGCCCCGTGCGGGGCTCTCGAGCCTCCGTCTGTACCAGGTCGTACCCGGACGTGGTCCAGCCTTGTCGCGGCG
>JAFTUS010000098.1 GCA_017466125.1 Lentisphaeria bacterium
ACCTTTTTCAGCTACATACCCAATTCGGCACAGGTGGCTTTTCATGGCTTGTTAAGCGAGTTATGCTGCATTGCCGCAAAGCAAAATCAAACATTGCGTTTCGGGCAAATCGCCGTCAAGGATGCCAAATTCCGGACATTTATTACTGATCCGGCACACCGGCAGAGCATATACCAGCATGTCTACGATGTAACCTACGGTCTGGTGCATCCCGGCAGCGACAATCTGGTGGTGCTGGATGACTCCATCGTCCGGGGCAACACCATGCGCAATGCAATATTGCCCATGCTTGACCGGCTGGATCCGGCAAGGATCATCGTGGCAAGTTCGGCACCGCCGGTAAAATATCCGGATTGTTACGGTATAGATATGGCAACGGCGGGAGAGTTGATCGCTTTTCAAGCCCTTATAAGCTGTTTGGAAAAGCGTTCGCAAACAAATTTGCTGGATCAGGCGTATCGGGCGGCAAAGCAAGAACTGGCATCTGGCAAGTGCCGCATAAACTGTATGAAAATATTGTATGATGCAGTACCAAATGAAGAGTTGTGCCGGGAAGTTGCCCGCTTGCTCAAACCGGAAGGTTTGAAGTCAGAACTGACAGTTGTTTATCAAAGCTGCGAAAACTTGCAAAAATGCTTGCCTGACCATACCGGCGACTGGTATTTTACCGGCAATTACCCCACGGCAGGCGGAGTGAAAGTTGCCAATCAGGCACTGGTCGATTTTGTTGAACATGTAAACAAAAGGGCATATTGAAAATGGATCTTTTGTGGAAAGAAAAAAGAGCAAGAGAGGCATTTCTTGCCTTGGAAGATGGTACGGTATTCAACGGATATTCGGTCGGATACCCCGGCGATCAACCGGGCGAAGTGGTATTCAATACCGGCATGACCGGCTATCAGGAAATTGCTTCTGACCCCTCATACGCCGGACAAATGGTTTGCCTGACAGCTCCGGAAATCGGGAATTACGGCTGTTGCGGAAGCTTTATGGAGTCAAGAACATGTTTTCTCCGGGGATTGATCACGCACGAGATAAATGAACCCTCAAACTATCGCAGCGAAAAAAGTCTTGCACAATTTTTGTACGAGCACCAGATACCGGCGATTTCCGGTGTGGATACACGAAGTTTGACCTTGCATCTGCGGCAAAAAGGCAGTATGAAAGGCTATTTGCATGTTGAGTCATCGCCTTTGACTGCCCCGGAAGCTGTGGCACTGGCAAAGGAGTGGCGGGGGCTGGATAATCAGGATTATGTACAGGAGGTTTCCACGCCCCAAAAATACCAGTGGAACCGCGAAGGAAAATTCAAAGTTTTTGCATACGATTTCGGCATAAAGTACAACATCCTGCGGCGGATGGCGGCTTATGATATGCAAGTAACGGTAGTGCCCGCAACTACTCCGGCAGAAATACTTTTGCAGGAAAATCCCCACGGCGTGCTGCTTTCCAACGGCCCGGCTGACCCGTCGGCATTGCCTTATGCAGTAGAAAATATCCGCAAATTGCTGGGCAAAGTACCTTTAATGGGGATCTGTCTGGGGCATCAGCTGCTGGGGCTGGCGTGCGGAGCCAAGTGTTCACGGCTTAAATTCGGTCATCACGGCTGTAATCACCCGGTAAAAAATCTGCTGACAAATCAAGTGGAAATAACCAGTCAAAATCACAATTACGCCTTAACAGATTTGCCGGAAGAGCTGGCACTTACGCATATAAATCTGAACGATCATACCATCGAAGGGGTCAGGCATAAATTTCTCCCGGCATTTTCAGTACAATATCACCCGGAAGGTGCGCCGGGGCCTCACGATGCGGATCGCCTTTTTGATGAATTTATTCACCTTATGGAGCAATAAGCAATGAAAACCAAACATATTTTTATTACCGGAGGCGTCGTTTCCAGTATCGGCAAAGGTATTACCGCCGCCGCCCTTGCAATGCTGCTTAAAGAGCGGGGCTACAGTGTTGCCATGCAGAAACTGGATCCTTATTTGAATGTGGATCCGGGTACCATGAGTCCTTACCAGCACGGAGAAGTTTTTGTAACCGACGATGGTGCCGAAACCGATCTTGATCTGGGGCATTACGAACGATTGGCCAATATCACTTGTACCCGGCAGAGCAATTTTACTTCCGGTAAAATTTATTCATCAGTGATCAACCGGGAGCGTTCCGGCGGCTATCTGGGCGGGACAGTTCAAGTCATACCCCACATAACCGATGAAATAAAATCGGCTATCCGTTCTCTTGAGTCAGAGCAAGTCGATATAGCCATAACCGAAATCGGCGGCACCAGCGGCGATATCGAAAGTCTGCCGTTCCTCGAAGCTGCCCGACAATTCAAATTGGAAGCTCCCAGTGGTGATGTGATTTTTATTCATTTGACATTGATACCCTATATCCGGTGTGCCAAAGAACTTAAAACCAAACCGGCACAACATTCGGCAGCCACTCTGCGGGGGATCGGGATCATTCCCGATTTGCTGATCTGCCGCAGTGAAGTGCCGCTGACAGCGGAACACTTGCAAAAGCTCTCCTGTTTCTGCAATATTCCGGAACGCTATTGCATTGAGGAATTGGATGTCAAAAATTCCATTTACGAAGTTCCCCTTGAGCTGGCACGGCAGGCACTGGATCGCAAGGTGCTGGAGCTGCTGCATCTCCCGGAACGCTCTCTGGACTTGACTGATTACCGCCGCTGGCTGGCAGGCGTGCTGGCACCGCAAAAAAAATGCACCGTGGCAGTCGTAGGCAAATACATCCGCCATCAGGATGCTTATAAAAGCATTTACGAAGCTTTGCACCATGCCAGAATCAAC
>JAFTUS010000011.1 GCA_017466125.1 Lentisphaeria bacterium
GGGCGACAGCCGACCTCTACCGAGGCCGACGTTCGGCCGCTGCGCTTGTACTTTCGCCGCCATTTTAAGGCGGCGACCAACGTTCCGCCGTTGGATCACGTGCGGGTAGCACCCGCTGGCGAGTACGCGCTTCGCGCGGATTTTTTTTATTTTACGCGGATTTTTTTTATTTTACGCGGATTTTTTTTATTTTACAACGTTGCGTATCGCTTCAAGATAACCATAGCCGTTGAGTTCATCCGGTTCGAGGTAACTGCCCTCGGTCCATTCGTTCCACGCATTGATGGTGATGATGCGCTTGCCGTCGGGCAAATCGGCGGCGAACTCCACGGCATGACGCAAAGCCTCCTCAAACTGTTTCGGAGTGGTTTTCATCACCGGACAGAAAGGATAGCCGTGATTGAGGTACTCTTCATCCTGTGAAGTACGGGGGGAAGAGTCCCACCCCATCGTCACGTTGGGAAAATATTCCACATCGAATTTTTCTTTGGCTTCGTGCCAATAGTCCACATTGACCTTGTAAGGCACTTCAAATTCGGTGAGGGGAAAATCCGGCAGCGTGATATGGTGCGTCCAGACATAACTGGTGACACTCTGGGCGTTGGCAAGACGGAGTACATCTTCGGGACTTCCCGCGGTTCTTTCACCGGGGAGGATGCGGCATCCCCACAAAATCAGCGTGAGGTGAAGATCGTCAAACCCCGCCTTTTTGACTTTGGCGCGAAAATGTTCCAAAGCCTGTTGAGCCTTCTCCCATCCGCCGATGGCTTCGACAAAGTTGCAAATCTCATAGATCTGGAACCACGGGCAGTTATCGATCAGCCAGTAGGAGGGGTGTTTGAAATGCTTTTCGATGATGTGATCGGTCATGCGGTCGAACTGCTCCGGGGTAACGGCACCTTTGAAGAGGAGCGGGAATTCGTGTTCCCGGTTCATCGGGTGGATGTTGTGCCAGTCGTGATTTGCCCACATAAGGGCATATTTGAGGCGGGAGCAGTTTTCTGCTTTCTGGAACCCTTCGGTCAGGGCACGTTCCAGAAACGGCTGTTCATCATACCAGTACCAGTCGAAAAGGAACCCGGCAAGTCCATGGTCGGCGGCGGCATCGATTTTGCGTGCCATCACCTTGGGGTCGGCTTCATCTTCGTAACCCCACAGCGGAACTTTGGGCTGCTGGTGACCGGGGAAACGGGGTTTGGAATTTTTGACCAACTCCCATTCGCTCCACCCGGGATAATGGATCACATCATTCCGGGGGTCGGCGTGATACTGGGGGAAATAATAGGCGGCAAGTTCTGTTTTTTCGGCAATCATTTTTATCTCAATATATTATTTTTCTGAATGACATTCTGATTTGCGTTGTTCTCAAGCAAACCTTTGAAACGTCCGGTAATGACATTGTCTTTGATTTCAGCGGAAAGCGGAGCCTGACAGCGGAATACCGGGGTGGAAAACAAGCCGGTGCTTTCAATGATATTGTCTTTTACCTGAATATTGCTGCCGTGCTGCAAGCGGAACGGCGGCAAGAACCAATTTGAATACATATTGATCCGGTTATTTGAGATTTCAATAAAATTGCAGGAAAAAAGAGCCTTGGGCGGCTTTGCGCCAGCTTTGGGTTTAATGGGGGAATTGAAGTCAAAGAGCGTTTTAGCGCGGGAGTTGATCCAGTTTCCGGCAATTTTCACGTTGAAAGGCTGATGCACTTCCAAATGATGGAACTGACTGATGTTGAAAAGACAGGCATTATACAGGGAGTCATCAATGACATTGTCCACAATATCAATATTGCGCCCGCCGATCATCAACCTGGATATTCCATGGTGGAAAAAGTTTTCCTGAATGATCATACCTTGCCATTCCCGTTCCGGAAAGAAGAGGCAATCTGCGCCTTTTTTGTTTTTGGTTCCTTCGACGGTGAGAAGTTCTCCGGGATCAGAAGCCAGGGTTACTTTTACAGTTTTCCACTGTTGTTTGGGCATCGGAGGAAGGATTTCTACTGATTTTACCGGAATTTCTGCGGTAATAAAATTTTCACCTTTCCCGTAGCGGATGATAGCAGCGCGGGTCACCCGCTTCAGCACACTTTCCAGCCAGTCATCACCGATGAAATAGAGTTCATTGCCGTTGCGTTTCTGAATGGGGTTCATTCTGCCGTGGATATTGATGAAGTCATCCCCGATGTTGACAATACGGTTGCGGTAGAAAAGACCGCCAAAGCCATTGCGGATATACAGACCGTCAGCAGCCGAGGAAACCCATCTGCCGGAAAGCGGTTCTACGGAACAGTTTGCAACCAGCGGCATATCTGCTTCGGCATGGACAAAGGCAATGGAGGGACTTTCGGAAAGACGGATACGTTCAAGCCGGGTATGGCTGGAATTCTGGTTGAAAATTGCCGAATCACGCCATGAACGGGCATAGTAAACAAAATGCAGACCCGGCTTGTAATTATCGGAAAGCGGCAGGAAATTTTTGCATTTGATACGGTATTTTCTTCCGCCGAGATGAGTGAAATCCACATTGTATTGGTGCGGCACAGCGTTACTGTTGGCGGGACGATTGGTTCCCGGCAGAACCTCTGCGGCATGGAAACGGAACAGACCTTTGAACGCACGTTTGCGGAAATAATCCGCTTCCGGGTTGCCGGGTTCGGTAAATTCAATTTCCATCGTATCGG
Source organism: Lentisphaeria bacterium (assembly GCA_017466125.1). Taxonomy (GTDB): domain Bacteria; phylum Verrucomicrobiota; class Lentisphaeria; order Victivallales; family Victivallaceae; genus Victivallis. The sequence continues at coordinate 2,681 of JAFTUS010000011.1, forward strand.
GTTTCTGCACCGCTGTCACTACACCGCAAATGGAGATCGGCTGTTCATAATTGATGGCAAGGTCACTGATCTGCACATTTTCTGAATCAATGATCGCCAACGCCGAACTTTGCGGATCAACAACGATCAGTTCGGTACCGGTCTCACCTTTGATACGGATATTTTTTGCCTGGATCATAAGTGCGCCCGAGGGATGATCGGAGGGCCATGAACCGGTTACATCTCCGGGAATGATCTTGGGCATGAACTCTTTTTTATGCAAAATACGGTAACGTCCCTTGGGGAGAAAAACCGTCCGGACTTTGCCGTTGTTTGCCATGGCAATGGCTTTTTGAATGGCAACGGTATCATCGGTCTTTCCGTCACCTTTGGCACCCAGATCTCTGACATTGATCCGTTTGGAGTCAAATTCCGGACTTGTTTTGACCCATTCGACCTCTTTTTCCACCCGGTTCAGCAGAAAATCAAAATCGTTTTGGCTAATCGCAGCCCGAATGGAGTTTCCCGCAGCGATGTCTGCTTTGATTTGAGTTTGGAGGCGTTTCAAAATACCCGGCTGACGGGAAAGCCAAATGCTCATCAGCGGATCTTTCATACGCAGTATTTCGGCACTCTTACCGATATTTTCAATTCGTTCAGCGACTGTTGCAGCCCCGGTGTAATATGCCGCAAGCAAAGCGGCAAACAAAAAGCATTTCTTCATCATGATTTTTCCTTTTATATTTTTCCTTTTATTCTGCTAATCCATACCATTTGTAATGGGGGTGAACTGTTCCGTAAGTCGTATTGTACATAACCGTCGGAGCAACGTGGAAGTCGGCAAAGATAACGTGGCTCTGCCAGCCGCTCTGGACGGCATAATGCCAGGTACGCATTTCGGTATGCAGTTTCCAGTCGGTTAATTTTGCCGCCCACATGCAGTGTTCTCCGGCAACCATGGTTTTGGAAGGTCCTTTGATGCGGGAGAAGGAACCGATTGCGTGCATGGAAAATGCCGAACTGGAGCAATTCAGATAAAAGTTGTAACCGTAACTTGCTCCGGAAGCCTCCCACGCTGTTTTGCCAAGTGTGATATCCATGGAGTTATCGCGGGGGTCGGAGGGACAGATCAGCGATTTGCCGTCCACATATTTGTAAAGCGGCCGCTGTGTGACATCCGGAATGGACATCCAGGCTTCCAGTTTGTCATTCTGGATGCCCCAGAAACTCCACTGCTGACCGGCGGCAGGCAATTTATCAACGTGGTCATCCAGATAAAGGGCAATACCCGTTCCCAACTGCTTGCAGTTGTTGATACAGGCAGTCACCCGTGCCTTTTCCCGCGCCTTGTTCAAAGCGGGCAGCAGCATGGCAGCGAGGATTGCGATGATTGCAATTACAACCAACAGTTCGATCAGAGTGAATTTTCTTTTCATACCTTTTCCTTTCATTTGTTAGAGGTTGATCAGAACGGTGAAAATAATTTATTGACTAAACGTTTAACCTATTATTTAAAATATCCCCAAAAAACAAAATGTCAAGAGAAATTTTGAAAAAAATCAAAAAAATTATCGTGCAGTACGGGCGGCAAGGTGCCGCTGCCAAGTAGTGACGGCGACGTTGCTGCCGTCACCAGAGGGGGCGGGGCACCCACTCTGGACTCCCCCAGAAGCAGATGCGGCGTGGGCACTTGTCAGCAGTACGGGGGCTATTGGCTGCGACCGGCGAATAAGCCCTATAAGCCCTATAAGCCCTATAAGCCAAGAGCCTCTTGGTGCGGCAAGCAGAGGCTCTTGGTGTCGGACGGCAAGGTGCCGCTGCCAAGTAGTGACGGCGACGTTGCTGCATCCTCCTTCGCCAAAGGCTTCGGAGGACAAGCCAGAGGGGGCGGGGCGCACC
>JAFTUS010000099.1 GCA_017466125.1 Lentisphaeria bacterium
CCGGACGTGATCCAGCGGCGGAACGCTGGTCGCCGCCTTAAAATGGCGGCGAAAGTACAAGCGCAGCGTCGATATTGCCTCGCATGAGGCAATACCACTCGCCGGGAGCGATGCCTCGAAAAAAGAGCGTAGCGTATTTTTTCGGGGCGTTGAGCGGACGAAGCACTCCGAAGCCCCTGTAAAAATCAGTCAACGTTTAGTACACAGCCCATTTTTTTAAATAACCGGAGTTTACCAGAAAAGGTAACGCCAGAGGTGTTTCAGCGAAAAATGGTTTTTCAACGCTTCTGTGCAATGGTGTTTTACAAGTTTTTTATCCCGCTTTTCCTTGCGTGCTTCTCGGGCAAGAAGGATATGGATTTTGGCGTAACGTTTCCGCACGGTATCCGGATATTTTGCGGCGACTTCCGGATGTTCGCTGATAAAATCATCGAACACGTGAAAGCCGACCATGATTTTATCGTAGGTATGAGCGGAAATATTGCTGTCATGGCGGCGGCGGTAGAAAACCGGCTCCTGCTCCGCGAAAATCGGATATTCTGCGGCGATATTGAGAGCCAGTTTGTAATCGTAATATCCCTTCATTCCAACTTGATAGCCGCCCATTGAGCAAAATAACTCAACAGGCATCAGGAAGCCGCAATTATAAACCATGATCTGCTTCAAAAGCGGTTCAACGATATCCCCTCCCGGCAGTACGGGCATTTTCTTTTTGGTAGGCAGAATGTTCCCCGCTCCGTCGATTGCGGTATAACCACCGTAACTGCATACGCCCTTTCTGCCGCCAAGCGCATTGTAGAGACGCTCCACGGCATCCGGATAGAAGAGGTCGTCGGAATCATTGAAAACGATATACTCCCCACGGGCGGCAAAGGCGGCTGTGTTTTTCGCCGCCGCATCACCGGCATTTTCCTGATAGATGTACCGCACCTGCGGAAATTCGTTCCTGACCATATCGCCGGTACCGTCAACGGAACCGTCATCGACAACGATGATCTCACAGTTTTTGTAAGTCTGCACCAGCAGAGAATTCAAACACTCCCGCAAATAATCTTTGCGGTTATAGGCTGACACCCCGATCGTAATCAACGGCAACGTTTCTTTTTCCGACATCACAAAACTACCTTTCTGTCACAAACGACCGCCCTGCCCCCGGAATTGAGGCAACAGACGAATAAATCCGGATCATATCCGGCGATCTCCAACCGTTTCCGCAGTGCGTTTTCAGCCGCTTCGGGTGCAACCCCTGCGGATTTTTCCATTATCATTTTTCCGCCGTCCCGCTCCAGCAAATGAAGATGCGGAATACCATGATGCTGCAAGGCAAAATCTTTTGTCCATGCCTCATCAAGCACGGTTTCCGGCAGTTCCCGCTGTTCGGTTTCGGCAAAATTCCATTTCTTCCGTCCGGGCCGATAGCGCAGAGCGCGCTCATCGAAATCACGCATCCGCCGCAGTAAAAGTTCCTGTGCTTTGCCTGCATAAAACTCCAGAAAAGCCGTATACTGCTGCTCATTTCCGGCAATTCCGGCACACTTCAGAACCAGTTTCAATTCCTGTTCCGAAAGGAACTCCATTGCATCCTTCATCTGGCGGAACACCATACGTTTTTTCTGTTCTGCCCGCAAAGTCCACGGTTTGTATACGCCGTACAAATCGACCAGCAGAAAGCGTTTTTCCGTTTCCGCATACAGAACATTTCCGCAGTGGAAATCAGGAAAATAAAATCCGGAGTTTATGAATTTCCCCCAGAAAGTTCCCCAATCGGCAAGAAAATCCTCCGGCAGCGGTTCGCCCTTTTCATAACGGTCAACGAGATATTCCAATACCGAAACAGCCCCGGACACCTCACGGGTGATCAGCATGCAGTCACGGTCGGAAAAACCGTAAGCCACGGGTGGAGTGACCTCAAAACCGGCTTTGCAGACTTTTTGCAGCGTTGCAAACTCACGGGCGGAACGGGAAAAAAAGCGGTTTTTGATTTTTCCCCGACAACCTTTGACAACATCTTTTTCCCACTTGAAAAAAAGTCCGTCCCGGCGGAACACCGTTGTAACCGGGTTATCTTTGACGATCACCGCTCCGTCAAGCAGGGCAGCGGCTTCGCCGGGAGGCGTAAAAACCTCCTCTTCTTTCAAAAAACGCCACTGCCATTTGCCCGATTTCAGCGAAAACATAATTCCTCAGAAGAGTTCAAGGATCTCCCGCGGAGTGGGAGTTCCGGTCTGATTGAGTTTACGGATCGTCACTGCACTGCAGCAAGTTCCCAGTTCAGCGGCTTCGACCAGCGTTCCGCCCAGAGCCAGCCCGAAAGCGAAACCGGCAGTAAAACTGTCGCCCGCCCCGACGGTATCAATGGGGCCTTCATACGGAATTGCCGGAATAAAAGTCGTTTCACTCTCTTCAAAGACGTAAGCCCCCTTCGCTCCGTCCGTAATGACCAGCGGCACACCGTTTTTGGCAAGGATCGCCTTGCCGGACTCCTCCGGAGAGTGTTCCGGCGTGCCGAAAGCCAGACGGGATGCGGCGGCAGCGTTGATTTTCAAAATCACCCCGGGATAAGCATCGAGGAAATCCCGTCCGTCATAAACGAAACGGATATTTTTCGGATTTTTCTTCACATATTCCGCAAAACGCTTTCTGAAACGGGGGGTGTGGATGCCGTGAAAAATCTGCTGATTGATGATAAGCACTTCCACACTGCCCGCCAGTTGGTCGATCTTGTTCAACAGCCAGTCGGCTTCGGGATCGGTCAGCGGCACATTGCCCAGATCGATACGGGATTGTTCAATACCGTGCAGCAGCGGCTTGCAGTAGGTCGGCGTATGGTAGGTGGGACGGGTAATGTCGATCAGGGTCTTTTCCGGCTCCGGATCGGGTTCCATAAGTTCCCGGCGCAGCCAGAGACCGAAAGGATCACGCCCTGCCGCACCGAAACAGGGGGTATGCAGCACCCCCAGTGCGCGCAGATTTGCCACGATATTTCCCGCGCCGCCCAAACCGTAGCGGGCAGTGCCGACCGGAGTGGTTTTCAGCCCGGTCTCAAGGGATTTCTCTCCTTTTTCGGGAGCGAGTTCCCAGTAGACATCCACGCAAAAATCGCCGAGGATGCCGATTTCCCGGGGCGGCGGTGCGCTCAAAAATCTCAAAATGTTTTTCTGGTCCATAAATAATACCTTTCTGTTGCAGTTCACCCTCTGGGGTGGAACTGTCGGTGAATTGATACGAAACGCTGATTATCCACATGGGTATAGATCGCCGTAGTGGAAATATCGGAGTGACCGAGCATCTCCTGAATGAGCCTCAAATCGGCTCCGTGCGCCAGCAAATGGCTGGCAAACGAGTGCCGCAGAGTGTGCGGATAAATATTTTTGGTGATCCCGGCACGCAAGGCTCCGTCTTTGACGATCGCCCAGATCCGTTCCCGGTTCAGGACTTTTCCCCGGTTGGAGATGAACAACTCCGCCACGCCCGGATCTCTCAGCAATAACGGGCGGACTTCATTGATATACCGTTTCAGCACCCGCAATGCGATCTTGCCGACCGGAACGACCCGCATTTTCTGCCCTTTGCCCAGCACCCGTACGGTTTCGGTATCGAAATCGATGCCGGAGACCGGCAGTTTTGCCAATTCAGAGACCCGCAATCCCGATGCGTAAAGCAGTTCCAGAATGGCACGGTTGCGCAGATCCAGCGGCGTCTCCAACACCGAAGCGGGGAAAGCCTCCAGCAGCGCATCGACCTCCTTTTCGGAGAGAAAATCCGGGAGCATGTTCCACAATTTCGGAGAATCCAGCACCTCCGTGATATTGCGGGAGAGCCGCCCTTCTTCCGAAAGATAACGGAAAAAGACCTTGGTCGAAACCAGTTTCCGCGCCAGCGTCGTCGTCTGACACCCGGCAACGGCAAGTTCATCGAGGTAATCAAGGAAAATATCGTGCGTCACCTTCTCCCAGGAAGGGACGCCGCGCTCTTCCAGATAGAGCGCGAGTTCTTCCAGATCGGTGTGGTAAGCGAGCCCTGTATTTTCGCTCAAACCCCGTTCCAGAAGAATATATTCGATAAATTCATCCAAATCGTTGCGATATTCCATTGATGACAGCCTGTTTTGATGATATATTATATCCATGACATAAGATATTCCCGAAATCGTCAGATTTCAAGTAAAACAGGAGATGAATTTATGAAATTACTGGCAATTCTTGCCAACGGCAGTGAAGAATTGGAAGCGATCGCCGTTATTGACATCATGCGCCGCTGCGGTGTTGAAGTGATAATTGCCGGACTTTCCGGCGACTGCATCAGGGGGGCGCATGGCAGCATGATCGGCTGTGACACGGTATTGGCAAAATGCGATACCGCCGCTTTTGACGGCATATTTCTCCCCGGCGGACTGAATGGCTCCCTTGCCTTTTATGACTCAACGGAAGTGCAGAACATTCTGAAAAAAATGTATGCGGCGGGGAAAGTCGTTTCAGCCATCTGCGCCGCGCCAATCGCGCTTGCAAAAGCCGGAGTGCTTGAGAAAAAACGCTTCACCATGTATCCGGGTTTTGAAAAATATCTCAACGGCAAAGAATATACTTCCGCCCTTGCTGAAACCGATGGGAAAATCGTTACGGGCAAAGGTCCCGGCGCCGTCTTTGCATTTTCACAGCACCTTGCCGCCGCATTGGATGTGGAAAAAGAGTTTTCCGCCGTCAGTGCCGGAATGTTTCTGCCGCTTTGAGGGAGGTTTTTATGGCTGGAATTTTTGAAACGCTCAAAACCGATCCGAACTCCTGCGCCCGCAGAGGACGTTTCGCCACCCGCCGCGGCATCATCGAAACCCCGGTATTCATGCCGGTCGGCACCCGTGCCACCGTCAAAGCGATGTCTCCCGCCGAACTGGAAGAACTGGGGGCGCAGATCATTCTGGGCAACACCTACCACCTCTTTCTGCGTCCCGGTCTTGAGATCATGCGTCTGGCGGGCGGACTTCACAAGTTCAGCAACTGGAAGGGCTCCATCCTCACGGACTCCGGCGGCTTTCAGGTATTCAGTCTGACCAATCTGCGGAAGATGGAAAAAGACGGTGTCCGCTTCGCCTCGCATATCGACGGGACCCGTTTTTTCCTCGGTCCGGTGGAATCCATGTTCATCCAGCGGACACTGGATTCGGATATCGTCATGGCTTTCGACGAATGTACCCCCTACCCAGCCACTTTTGAACAGGCGGAAAAAAGTCTTGCCATCACCACCCGCTGGGAACGCATGTCCAGAGAACAGCCCCTCAATGACGGACAGCTCCGTTTCGGCATCGTGCAGGGGTCGGTCTTCCCGGAACTGCGCAAAAAATCGGCAGAAAGTCTGCTTGAAATCGGTTTCGACGGGTACGCCATCGGCGGCGTTTCCGTCGGCGAAACCGAAGAAGAGATGATGCTTGCCGTGGATGCCGCCGCACCGCATCTGCCCACCGATGCCCCCCGCTACCTCATGGGGGTCGGTCCTCCCCGGCAGATCGTGGAAAGCGTCGCCCGCGGCGTGGATATGTTCGACTGCGTCATGCCCACCCGTCTGGGGCGGCACGGTTCTGCTTTTGTCGGCAACGGCGTGACCATTCCGGTCAAAGCGGGACGGTATGCAAAGGACTTCACGCCGATCGACGAAAATTGTGACTGCTACTGCTGCCGCAACTTCACCAAGGCGTATATCCGCCACCTTTTCAATGTGGGCGAGATCCTCGGTGTCCGTCTGGTGACGCTCCACAACATCCACTATTTCCTGAATTTGATGAAACGCATCCGCACTGCCATCGAAGAGGGAACGTTCCAACAGTTGAGAGAGGAGTTCCGTTGAAATGAAAAAAGGTCTGAAGATCGCCTCGGCAGTTGCGGGGGCACTGGTGCTGCTGATCGTTGCCGTATTTCTGTATCTTGCCAATATGCTTCTCGACCACAAGCCGGAGACGGCACAGGAACCGCTGACGCAACAGGATTTTGAGATCCAGAACCGTATTCTGGGGCAGATTTTCCGCAGCATCACCAGCCGCAAGGCTCCGGAGGTTGCGGAACTGAAACTGACACCGGCGGATTTTCAAAGTGTGATCCGCTGTGCCGACCGTCTGCCGCGCAAACAGGAAATCCCGCTGCGGGATTACCAACCGGCACTCGCCCCGGGGAAATTCAGACTGACCGTGCCGTATAACACGAAACAGAACTGGCTTTTCGGCGGCTGGATCATCGGACGTTTTGAACTGAAGCTCCACAAAGAGAGCGAAAAACTGAGCGTTCAAGTCCTGTCCGCAGAAGCGGGAAAATTCAAAATCGCCAACGAAACGGCACAAAAGATGCTGGATGAACAGTTGGATAAACTCCGCCTGCACCCGAATTATGAAAAATTCGATAAGATCGTGGAAAGCATTTCCATTGACAGCAACGGCAATATGACCATCCGTTACCGTCCCCGCAACGCGGTGTTTCTGCTGAACCGCCGCCGCTGAAACAACAATCATAATTCAGAATTCAGCTAACACAAAAGAGCCGTTGCAAACAGATATGCAATGGCTCTTTTTTTATTACAGAGTTATTTGCCGATGCAGAAACGGCTGAAAATATTATCCAGAATATCGGGCGAAACGGTTTCGCCGGTGATATTTCCGATGGCATCGGCGGCGGCGCGCAAGTGGGGCGAGGCAAGTTCGTATTCACCGTCTTCAAAACGCTCAATGGCTTCGGGGAGTTCTGCCAGTGCCTTTTCCAGTTCCTTGCGGTGACGGGCATTGACGGCGACTTCGGGTTCAGCAACGCTGTCACTGCCGGAAAGCACCGTTACAAAGGCGTCCAGCAGTTCTTCAAGCCCCTCTCCTGTTTTGGCGGAAATATGTACGGAAATGCCGTCTGTTTCCGGCAGTTCCCGGTCAACGGCAAGGTCGCACTTGTTCCAGACGGCAATGCGGTTCGGCGCGGGGGTGTTTTGCATCTGTTCCACTTCAGCGGCGAGGTCGGGGGCGGAAGCATCCAGCAGATAAAAGGTTATTTCAGAAGCGGCGATAGATTGACGGCTGCGTTCGACTCCGAGTTGTTCCACAAGATCATCGCTTTCACGCAACCCCGCCGTATCGGTGATCCGCACGGGGATGTTGCGCAGAGAGGTCTGTTCCTCAAGGGTGTCGCGGGTCGTCCCGGCAATGTCCGTAACAATGGCACGATCGTACCCCAAAAGGGCATTGAGCAGACTGGATTTGCCCGCATTGGGGCGTCCCGCCAACGCCAGACGGACACCCTCCCGGAGCGACTGCCCGAAAGCGGCAGTACGGAGAAGTTCTTCGATTTGAATTATGACCGCACGGATACGGTCGGAGACGTGTTCATCCCACGCCAGTTCTTCATCGGGGAAGTCCAGATGGGACTCACTTTCGGCACGCAGATCGACCAACTCTTTGCGGATGGCTTGCAGTTTACGGCTCAACGAACCGGCCAGCTGCTTTTCGGCAGTACGGTAGGCAAGTTCACTCCCGGCGGAGATAATATCCGAAACAGCCTCCGCCTGAACCAGATCGAGTTTTCCGTTGGCAAAGGCACGGAAGGTGAATTCCCCCGGTTCCGCCATACGGCACCCCGCCTGAAGCAGAGCCGCTAAAATACTGTTGGCGGCGGCGGCTCCGCCGTGACATTGAAGTTCGACCACATCATCGCCGGTGTAACTGTTGGGGGCTTGCATATAAACGGCAAGAGCCTGATCGTTTCCGGCAGTTCCCAGCAGCATTTTGCGGCGGTTCAGGGAGGAGAGCGGAACGTTCCCGTGCCATACTTTATTGGCGATCTCAAGGGCATCCGGCCCTGAAATGCGGATGACCGTTACGGCTCCGCCGAGGGCACTTGCCGGGGCTGTGATGTTATCAAACGTATTCATCAGTAACGGGGAACCTCTTCCCACTTGCCGCTGGCGGCGGATTTGTAGACCGTCAAAATCAGAGCCGACGAATTGGCGGCATCGGTCATCGTTTCAAGGGGCTGACGTTTTTCGAGAACGGCACGGACGAAATCGGCGAGCTGCCCGGTATGACCGGCGCCGTAATAACTTTTGCCGGAGACTTTTTTATTCTCCTTTTCCGGATTGAGCGCGGCGGCGATCTCCTCTTTGCGGGCGGGATCACGGCTGCCGATGTAAGAGGGTTTTTCGTTGATGTATTCCAGATACGCTTCAGAGCCGCTAATGGTAAGGAAACTTCTCCAATCTTCGGAAGCGGAGTTGGTGGCAGTGACGGTCAGCATGAGTCCGCTTTCAAATTCAGCGGCAAAGACGGCAGTATCCTCCACTTCGATCACGCCCTGATGGGTCAGGTTGGCGGAAAGGGCGCAAAGGCGTTTCACATCTCCAAAAAGATAACGGAGCTGATCGAGGTGATGGATCGCCTGATTGATGAGGATGCCTCCGCCCTCCCCGGCGACTGTACCGCGCCATGAACCGCTGCGGTAGTAGTCGTTGGAACGGTAACAGGCAAAGTTCAGACTGACGCAGAGCAGTTTGCCGAACTTATTCTCCTGCAGCAATTTGCGCAAAGCGATATTGCTGTATTCGTAACGGTGCTGAAAAATCCCGGCGGTAATCAGTTCGGGGTGTGCTTTGGCGGCGGCTGTCATGCGCTCCAAATCGTCAAAGGTTCGCCCGAGAGATTTTTCGCAGATGACGTGTTTTCCGGCAGCGATCGCATCGCAGACGATTTGCGCATGACTGGCGTGGTCGGTGCATACACTGACGATATCCACATCGGAAGCCAGCAGTTCGCGGTAATCGGTACAGCAGTTTTCGATGCCGTATTTTTCACCGAGTTTTTTGGCTTTTTCAAGTTCCAGATCACACAGACAGGTGATTTTCACCTCCGGGATCGCCTGAAACCCCTCAATATGCGTGGGTGCAATGACCCCGCAGCCGACAATGCCGCATTTCAGCATGATAAAAAATCCTTTTTTCAGAAATTGGAAATATCGTCAACGATACGTTCAGAACCATCATAATAATCACTGCGGGCAGAATCGTTGTCCGGTTTACCATCTTTATCTTCATCTTTGGCAAATACTCCGTCCGCACCGGCACTGACAAGCTCAAAACCGGTCTTGTTGATTTTTCCGGGAAAGGCGTAGTAGATCTTTCCGCCGAAACCGTCTTCCAGTTCGCCGTCATCATTCAAATTCTGGCGTATGGCTTCAAAATCGATGATCTTTTTGAATTCGGCAAAGAGTTTTTTGTTTTTGGAAGCACTCAATTCAGTACTGCCGAATTCCACTTTTTCCAGCAGTTCAGAACTGTCCACGGTAAATTTGATAACAGCATAATCGGCACTTGCGGGGAAATATCCCGCTTTGATCTTGGCGGCTTCGAGGGCGGTTTCGATCTGTTTGATGACAGAGGTGGTGGCGGACTCTTTGGCTTTGTTCATCGCATAGGAATAACCGCTGAAAGCGATCCCCGCAAGAATGACGATGAGAGCCATCGCACCGAGCAATTCGACTAAAGTGAATGAAAAACGCTTTTTCATGAGAAATCTCCTTTGAAATTTGTATCTGTATGGAATATACTATATAAAAGACAAAAATTCAACTTCAACTTGCAGAATGTTTATGAAAATTACAGATAAAAAAGTTTTGATCACCGGAAGTGCCAAACGGGTCGGTGCCGCCCTCGCCCTTGCTTTCGCCCGGAAAGGGGCAAAAGTATTGCTCCACTGCAACAACTCCCGCACCGAAGCGGAAGAGGTGCTGACCGCCCTCCCCGGAACCGGACACGCATTGCTGCAAGCCGATTTGAGCGATGCTTCTCAAGTGAAACAGCTCTTTTCCGCCGCCGGAAAAACCGACATCCTCATCAACAATGCTTCCCGTTACCTGACCGGCACGCTTACGGATGAAACTCCGGCAAAAGACCGGGAGCAGCTGGAAGTCAACTTCTGGGCTCCGCTGGAACTTATGCGCGCTTTTGCAAAACAGGATATTGCAGAAGGATGTATCATCAACTTTGTCGATCAGGAAGTGTTGAAAGTTCCCCGCAACGGCATCTACTCCCTCTCAAGGCGGATGCTTGCCGATGCCACGCTGGAACTTGCCGCCGAACTCGGCCCTGAAAACATCCGGGTCAATGCCGTTGCCCCCGGGCCGGTGATCCCGCCGGTGCAATTCGCCGCCAACGGCATGAAAAAGACCCTGCCGACCCTGCCGCTCCGCCGCAAAGTGGAGTTGGACGATCTGGTCGATGCAGTTCTCTTTCTGACCGGAAACGACTCCGTAACGGGGGTGATTCTCCCGGTTGACTGCGGACAACATTTAACGTAAGGAGCAAAAATGGTCTACAATACGCTGGATAAAAGAATACTTCTGCTTCTGCTGGCAGTGCTTGTACTTCCCTGCGGGATCGCGCTGACACTCAACAACTCTTTCAACTGGTGGATCTTATTTATCCTTGCCCTGGCAGCGGCGTTCACTTTTCCGATCGTGCGCATCGGTTTTACCTTCGATGCGGTATGGGTCTACGGTTACTGGCTCTATTGCAGCGAACATAAATTCAACGCCATAAAAAAAGCAGAGGCGCAGTTCGATGACTTGAAAGATCCCGATACGCCGACATACATCCTGCTGAACGGCTGCTCAAAACTCCGCCTCCGCGCCTTCTCTCCGGCAAAACGGCGGGAGATCAGTAATACGCTGACGCAGAAACTTGCCGAAAAAAGCGAAATTCCTTCCCTCCTGACTCCATGGCTGAAACAGCGGCAGAAAAGCAAGGGCAAAGAACTTCTGGCGATTGCAGTTGTCACATTGATTTGCAGTGCCTTTTACACCGCAGATCTGCTCCGCTGGGTGTGGATCGTGGAAAACTGGCAGCCCCACGAAGTGCTTATTCAGGAACGGGGGCAGAAGAAGGTTCGCCGCAACCGGCGCACCCGCACCATCGACACTGTCCGCTACACCTATCAGTGGAACGGCAAGAGTTATCAGGGCGATTCCATCCTCTTTGCCAACAGTTACCTGCCGAAACGTATCAAACCGGGCAGACAGTGGTTCTGTCTGGTAAACCCCTCCGACCCGGCGGACTCCTACCTGACCACGGGTCAGGGGGACCGGCGGTACCGGGGGCGTTTCATCGTTCCCGGCGTCATCGGGATCATCGGCGGAGTGCTGCTTTTGTTTGCGTTGAGATCCTTCCGCAGAAAACCGCCGCAGATACCGCCGGAACTTCTGGAATATATAAACACCTTCCCCAAAGCGGAGTTGAACAAACTGAACCGCCGGGTACGTTATTCCGTATCAACGGGAAATTTCCCGGTTCGGGTCCCGTTTCAGATCACAGAGGGGCGGTACGGTTATTTTCCGCAGAAACACAGTATATGGAGCTGTGTTTTCTGGGGTGTGGCGGCACTGCCGTTTCTGCTGGGCGGAATATTTTTCTCGCCGGTACTGCTGGGCGGACTGCTTTATATTCTGATCATGTTTCTCTGTTTCAATCTCCGCTCATACGCGGTTTTGGATTTACAGGAGCGGACACTTTTTTACTGTCTCTTTTTCCGTCCCGGGAAAAAGGTGAAGAAAAAAATTTCTCTGGATAAAATCAGTTATCTGGCACTGGCGACACATGCCAAAAGCGGACACATCCAACTCAATCTGGTGAAAAAAGACGGTTCCATGTACACCATCGGTTCAGCCCACCCGAACTGCCCCGCATTGCTGCTTGCCGAAGCCCCCAAAGCAGCAGAACTGCTCGGTCATCTGCCGATCATTCTTGACTGAACGGCTGAACTTCCGGCGGCTGCGGTTCACTGCAAACGGACTGAAACCACAGTCCGCAAGAGTCTGTTTATGTCCGCAGAGAGCCGTAAAAGTTTGTCAGCATTTTTCCAACGACCGCCCTTTTTGTGCAATTATTGAGTTTTTGTACTTCAAATATCAATAAATGCTTGAATTATTGCTCCTGTTGTTGTATATTTGAGTGATGGTTTAGTGTTGAACTTTATTGGTGAGGAGCGTATGGCGTTTTTTTCTGACTTTTCCGGCATGGAAACTTTTTTCCGCAGGGGAGTGCAAAATTCTCTGCGGTATACTGCGGTCATTACAGGACAATTTCTGAAACATACGGTCAGAGATGAGGAAAATACCGTCCGCTGCGCCGTGCTTGCTTTCGTAAAAATGGTGCTGGAGGCTGACGGCGAACCGCTGGATGAAAACGATTTGGATGTGTTCCGGCAGAACCTCGAACGGAAACACTCCCGCAATGAAGTAGACCGCATGGTTGCTGAACTGCGTTCCGCACCCGCCGTTTCCACCGAAGAGACGTTTGCCGTATTACAGGAATTGCCGCAGGAGGAAAAACTCCGCTTACTGCGTTTTCTGCTGACCCTCGCCGTCTCCGCCAATACCCTCAACGGATGCGAAAAACTTCTTTCAAACTGGGCGGTATCCTCCGGATTTACCGCAGATGAGTTCAAAACCCTCCGCGATGACATTGCCGCAGAACGGGAACGGCGCACCCGCATCATCCGTTCCGGAGCGGGGATCCTTGCCGCACTCATCGTCATTGCAGTATTCATCCTGACCGCCACACTGCTGCGTTCTGTGATTTTCGGACTGATCGCCGCCTATCTGCTGCTGCCTGTTGAAAAATATTTTGAACGCCGTCTCAACGCACACAAAGGGTTCGGCTATCTGCTGCTGACAGGAGTTGAAAAACTGTTCCACCCGCTGACCACCCTTGCAAGGAAGATCCGGAACGCCGCCGGAACATCCGTTGAAGTCTCCGAAAAAGAACAGGAACTGCGCAAACAGCGCAAAACGATTACTCAGGCGATCGCCCTGACCTGTATTTTGCTGCTGCTGATTTTTTCGCTGCTCGGAGTGGGATTATCCGGTCTGACCCGGCACTATGTGCGCAACTGGAGCCAAAAAGTTCAGACCTGGAGCCAGACTGCCCCGGTCCAAACTGAAACCACCCCGGTTCAAACAGCAGAACCGGGGAAAAATCCGAAACTGGAACAGTTTTCACAAAAGGTCATCACCCAATCACGTTCCTGGCTGGAGCAGGTACGGATACGGTTTGAAAATCTCCCCGTTGTCCGTTATGCGATCGACCAGTTGAGCAATGTTTTGAAAAATCCCGATGCCCAGCGGCAGCTGGTGACGATGATTTTACGGAAAACCGGCGGTTTCTTCTCGTTCACCGCCAATGTGATCGGCACGATTGCCGCACTGTTTGCCGATCTGCTGCTGACGATCTTCTTCTTTCTGCTCTTTCTGGCGAAACTGGCGGAATTCTGCCCCCGCGAAAATGAGTCCCGGCAGAGTGAATATCTCGTGCGCACCGTCTTCAACGGCAAATGGCTGCCCGGAGCAAGTGAAGCAACGATCGCCGAAGCACAACGTATTATTTCCGGAGTCATAAGCCGCCTGCGGACTTACATTCGCGGCTACCTGACACTGGTCTGTGTGGACTCCACGGTCTACACCACCTGTTTCTTCTTTATCGGAGTGCCGTATTTCCCCATTCTCGGCGTCATCGCCGGGTGCGGCATCCTGCTGCCCTACCTCGGGCCGATCCTCTCCACCAGTCTGACCGTGCTGGTCATGCTCGCCTCCGGCTGTACCGGAACTCAGTTGATCGCCGTACTGATCGCCTACCTTGTCTACAACGGCATCATCGAACAGTTTATCCTCTACCCCGCAGTCATCGGTGAATCCCTCGGACTGACAACGCTGGAAACGATCATCGTGGTACTGCTCGGAGCGATTTTCGCCGGTATTCCCGGTATGCTGCTGGCTCTGCCCGCCGCCTCCGTGTTGAAATACCTCGTTCCTCAAATCTACAACTGTTTTGAAACAAAAAACGAAATTTGAAATATCAGGCCGTAAAAATGAAAAATATACGCAAACAAGTATTGACGGAATGCCGTCAAATCATCGTAAAGGCGGGAACACGTCTTTTGACATCACGGGAATCCATCGCTGAACTGGTCAGCGGTCTGGCGGGGCTTCGCGCCGACGGCCGCCGCGTGCTGCTGGTCTCCTCCGGCGCAGTCGGTATGGGCATGAAGGCTCTGAAACTGACCAGACGCCCCAAAGAATTGGCAAAAGTGCAGGCTCTTGCCTCGATCGGTCAAAGCCATTTGATGTCCATTTACGAAGAAGAGAGCCGCAAACACGGTTTTCAGGTGGCACAACTGCTGCTGACTTCTGCCGACCTCAGCAACAGAGAACGCTATCTCAACGTGATGAACTGTATAAACGCCCTCTGGGAAAATGATATTCTGCCTATCGTCAACGAAAACGACGCCGTTTCTGTGGATGAATTGAAGTTCGGCGACAATGACACGCTCGCCGGACTGCTGGCATCGCTGACCGGCTCAAAACTCACGGTTATTCTTACGACCGAAGAGGGTTTGCGCAGCCGCAACGCAGACGGAACGCTTGGCGAACGCATCTCCATTGTGGAGGAAGTCGATGATACCATCCGCGGCATGGCGGGCGGAACCGACAACAGCGAATTTTCCATCGGCGGAATGAGTTCCAAACTCCGCGCCGCAGAGATCGTCACTTCCGCCGGAGAATACCTCTGGATCGCAGACGGCAGAGTACCCGGTATTCTTGAGGCGATCTCCAAAGGCGAAGATGTCGGTTCACTCTTTCTGCCCCGCTCCCACCGGCTCACCGGTAAAAAACGGTGGATCACCTTTTTCAGCAAAGTTTCCGGTGCGTTGCTGGTCGATGCCGGAGCCGTCAAAGCAGTCAGGGAACAGGGCAAAAGTCTGCTCCCCAGCGGAGTGCGTTTTGTCAGCGGTGAGTTTCACCGGGGCGATACAGTGGAAATTTCCGGTCCGGACGGCGTACCGTTTGCCCGCGGGCTGGTCAATTTCAGCGCGGCGGAGTGTCTGAAACTCTGCGGTCATAACTCCGATGAACTCCACGCCGCTCTCGGTTCAAATATAGACGAAGAACTTATCCACCGTGATAATCTCGCCCTTCTGTGAGGTGCATCGTGAACGTTTTTATCAAAACCTACGGCTGTCAGATGAATGAACGCGACAGCGAAGCCTTTGCCGGGATGCTGGTCAAAGCGGGCCATACCGTCGTCTGGAGCGAAGAGGAGGCAGACGTTCTGCTCTTCAACACATGCAGTGTCCGGGAACAGGCAGAACGAAAGGCGATCGGTAAAATCGGATACATGAAAAAACTCAAAGCCAAAAAGCCCGACCTCGTGATCGGTGTCATGGGCTGTATGGCGCAACGGCTGGGGGATAAACTTTTTGAAGAACTGCCGCATCTGGATTTCGTACTCGGAACCGGTCAGCTGCATACGATCGTTCCGCTGATCGAAAGCATCCGTGAAGACCGCCGCCATGTTGCAAATGTTGCCGAATCCGCTGCCGTACTGACCGGCATGGGCAGTCACTACGCCCCCATGACCGGCAGTTGGCACGGACAAATCGCCATTACCCGCGGCTGCAACCGCTTTTGCAGTTATTGCATCGTACCGTATGTGCGCGGCAGAGAGATCAGCCGTGAGATCGGCGACGTCCTTGACGAAGCCAGAATGCTGGTCGATCAGGGTTGTCGGGAAATCATGCTCCTCGGGCAGAATGTCGCCGCTTACGGTTTGGGAGGCAATGTCAACGCCCCTGCCCCCGATCATTCCCCCTTTGCCGATCTGCTGGCAGAAATGAATAAAATCGAAGGGCTGCTGCGCATCCGTTTCACCTCGCCTTATCCAACTTATTTCAACGCAAAACTCATCCGCACCATTGCGGAATGTGAAAAGGTCTGTCACAATATCCACCTGCCGCTGCAATCCGGCAGTGACCGTATTCTGAAACTGATGAACCGTCAATACACCCGTGCAAGTTACATGGAGGTCGTAAACAATATCCGTGCGGCGTTGCCCGATGTCACATTCTCAACAGACGTCATTGTCGGTTTCCCCGATGAGACCCACGACGATTTCTTAATGACCCGTGATGTGATGAATGAAGTCGGTTTCGACAACTCTTTTATTTTCAAATACTCCCCCCGCCCCGGTGCAAAATCCTCCTTTGTAGAAGACTCCGTGCCGCAGGAGGTCAAAGAGGAACGCAATCAAATCCTGCTCGGCGACCTGAAAAACAGGGTCGAAGCCAACTTGAAACAACTGGTCGGCTCCGTACAGGAAGTGCTTGTGGAGGGAGAAAGTCCCCGCAATCCCGACCGCTGGTGCGGCAAAACCGGCAACAGCCGCCTGATCCACTTTGAACCGGATGACGGAATTCAGGCGGGAACTCTCCGCAAAGTGCTGGTCAAACGTGCCGGAACGGTCTCGCTTTCCGGAGAACTGATTTGAAAGAGTTTGAAATACAGAAATATTTGCGCAAGGGGCGTATCCTCCCGGTAACGCCCCGTCCTCTTCCTCCGGACTGCCGCGATTTCATCGTCATTCCCGCCTGTGACGAATTGGAACATTTTGAGGCGGTATGCAACTCCCTTACTGCATTGGAAGGTGCGGAAAAAGCCGCTGTCCTTTTCGTTGTCAATCATCCGCAGGGAGCGGCAGAGCAAATCATCAGGAATAATGAACTGCTGATCGGGAAATTGAGCCGGACACCGTTTTTCTGCATGGCGGCCCCCGATTTGACACAGGGAGTCGGGGAAGCGCGCAAACTCGGGTTTGATGCCGTGATCGCCGCCCTGCCCCCGGAGGCTCTGGAAGAAACGGTACTCTATTCCCTTGACGCCGATACCGTTGTTGAAAAAGAGTATCTGAACTCCGTCCGGAATGTTTTGCTGAAAAGTTCAGCCGGAGCGGTTGCCGTCGGTGTATCACACCAGACGGGCGACACGCCGGAAATGGAACACGCGATCCGGGAATATGAACGTTATATGGATCGTTACGTCGATCGTCTGCGCACAGTCCATTCTCCTTATGCGTTCCATACCATCGGTTCAGCCTTTGCGGTCAGGGGCGATGTTTATGTGCGTTCAGGCGGGATGCGTCTGCGGCAGGCGGGGGAGGATTTTTATTTTCTTCAGGCGGTCGCCAAAAGTTACGGTGTTACGGAACTTACTGCGAAACTGGTTCACCCTTCGCCCCGTTTTTCGCACCGTGTGCCCTTCGGCACGGGGCGGGCGGTCGAACAACTGCTGAACGGAGAACCGCTCAATGAGATCCCGGACGAACCCTTCCTCGTTCTCAAGGAGGTGCTGAATTGCGGACACTCCGGGAAAGCGGATTTCTACGGAGAGCTGCCCGCTGTTGCCCGCCCCTTTTTTGAAGAGTTGAAATTTCAGGAAAACTGGGCGCGTATCGTAAAAAACACGCCGCAGTCTCAACTTGCCGTTGCTTTCGACCGCTGGTTTGACGGATTGCAAACACTGCGTTTTTTACACTTTTTACAGGAGAATATGCCATGATGCGTCTGGATAAATTTCTTTCAGAAGCCTCGCCGTACAGCCGCAGAGAGAGCGAAAAACTCATCCGCAGGGGGGCTGTGACCGTCAACGGGGAAACGGTCAGCAAACCCGATGCCAAGGTCAGTGAAACCGATGAAGTGCGCATCAACCGCCGCCTTATTGTCTACCGCAAATATATCTATCTTATGCTGAACAAGCCGCAGGGCTATTTGAGTGCTACCGAAGACAAACGTGATCCGGTCGTCACCGATCTTGTGCCGGAGGATCTGCGCCACTTCAACGTTTTTCCGGTCGGGCGGCTGGACAAAGATACCGAAGGGTTGCTTCTGCTGACCAACGACGGCAATTTCGACCATGCGCTGATGTCCCCCAAAAAGCAAGTGACCAAACGTTACTTTGCCATTCTGGACAAACCGGCGGAGCCTGCCGATGCCGGACTCTTTGCCGCGGGGATGGACCTGGGAGATTTCACCACGAAACCCGGTAAACTGGAGATTTCACAGGATGACCCGACTCATGTTTTCGTAGAAATTTCCGAAGGGAAATTTCATCAGGTGAAACGGATGTGCGAAAAGGTCGGCAAAACCGTTCTGTTCCTGAAACGGACGGCCATCGGCGCATTGCCGCTGGACAAATCGCTGAAACCGGGCGAATGCCGGGAATTGACCGCAGAAGAGTTGATTTTGCTGCAAAACAACTGAAGAATTACACATTACCTCTGCACGAAACAACTGCGCCCTGAAAAATTCAGAAATGGTTGGTCCAGTCAGCTTTTTGATAGATGAAAGGTGTCGGGTCCTGCGGCTCATAGCAGTCAAATTCGATCTTTTCCACCTCGATCGTACTTTGCCAGGGAACGGAACGCTTCCGCTGAGGCGTAGGGTTGATGGAAAACCCGAGAAAAGTGATGGGGTATTGAATTCTGTCGCCTCTGCCGTCCCAATAGGAATGTTGATGCGATTGCCCCATCGGACTGTCGAGTAAAGATTCCCGCAAGGTAAACGTTCCGGTATCAGAGGGTTGAATAAAGGGGACGACACCGTATTGGAATTTTTTCCCTGCCGCATCCTGAAAACGGAAGATGATCCCGACTCCGCTTGGCAGCATATCTGTTGTTGCATGATATTTAAAACGCATCAAAATCGGGATACCCGGCAGCGTCAGCGGTTTCCGGGGATAAAAAAGTCCGAGCCACTGTTTATTCGGTTGAGGAGGAAGTTTGGCGGAAAAAACACCACGGACATTTCCCGCGGCATCTTTCTTCACCGTAAAGCCTGCCGCAGAGCACTTCTCCTTGAGTTTGGATAGCGCATTGTGATCAAATTCCCCTGCGGGCAATTCCCAGACTTCCGGGTTCCTGAAGTTTGCTCCATCCACACGCAGGAGGCGTTCAGGATTGAAGTATTGCGCAGAACCTATAACGATTTTCTGTTTATTCCATGTTGCAGTGACCGGGCGGAAACGCATATCACAGCGACCGGGGCGCGGCCGGATGGTTACGGTGAATTCCCGTCGTTCTCCGCGGGCAAGATCAATAGAAATACGTTCCGGTTTTATTTCGGCATAGTGATCGTCAAAACGCAGTTCTCCGGACAATTTTTCCGGGGCATAGACGGTGAATTTTACCGGCAGAGACAAATTATCATCCAGCCTCATGCTGTAAGGCCGCAACTGTGCAGAGATCTTTCCCGGAAACCGCAGATCTTCCAGAAAAGAGATGCTTTTTCCGGGACGGAAATTCTGTGGCGGCACGCTGTTTCCATAACAGTCGATAATACGGGTAAGGTTGTGCCAGAAAGGGACCTCGACATCTTCTTTGTTGTTCCAGACCACGGCAGAGAGCCGATTGTTTTTCAAATAAAAGTGAGCCGTTGTTCCTGCCGGAAAATGGTGAAGACCGACATAATCAGCATCGCGGGTTTTCGCAAGGAGCGTTTGCAGCACTCCGATTCCTCCGGCAGCTTGAAAATCGCGGGTCAGATAATTGCTTTTTGGACCGTCCGGCACCCGGGGATGACGGAAAAGACAATGATAGAAGCGTTTGCAAATGCCTTCCGCCCACTGTTCCACGGCATTTTGTGAAGCAAAAAAAAGACTCTGTTCCGGAGAATCCGCATTGGCAAGAGACTCTGCTTCATCACAAATTTGCGGCAACTGCCGATCGGCATACATCAGGATCTCCCGCAGAAAACGTTGATTGGTACTGCGGGGGGTGTTGGGCCATTTGGGGTAATGGTAGGATATAGCGTCAAAGAGAGTTCCATATTTTTTCAGCAGAACAGCACTCCATTCCGGAACGCCGGAGGAGGAGGCGGGGCCCATAAACGTTGCCCGGGGAGCATTTTCCCTGACAGCGTCACGGGTCAGGGTCATATATTTTGCAAGAACTTCGGGCATCCCGCCCGGATATTTTTTTTCAATGCGGTCAATGGACATCCAACTTGCCGGTTCACACCAAACCTGATAATCAGCACGATTACCCAGAGAGGCTGTCAATTGCCGGATATACTCTTTGTAATACTGCCAGTCGGCAGGAGGATATTTCCAGCGGTTGACACCATCACGGGGCGCATCGGATGCCCATTCCGGCGCAGCCTGAATATCTTCCACCCATTGGATGCCTTCTTTTTGAAATCGCTCTGCGGCTTTCACTTTTTCTTTCAGTTCGGGTGTACTTCCTGAATTTTTATGATACCAACTCCAGGGAGACCAGATGCGGATATGCCGTATCCCCAGAAGTTTCAGGATCGCCAAATCTTTTTCAAAAACGGGATTTGAGGGGTGCATTTCCATAGTACACATACCGATAAACTCTTTTTCCGGATCAGCCGGAGGTGCGGCAGGCGGAGAAAGTACAGCAAAGGAGTAAGATTTTTCCGCCTTCTTTTTTCCTTTCTGTAATACCGAAAAAAAAAGTTTGTAACTCATTTTGGGCAATTGCGGAAGAAGTAAAGTCAACTCCCGGGTCGTGCCGGAAAGAACTGTTTTTTCAGGATGATAATAGGGCGTTATCTTCCATACGATATCCATATCCGGCTGAAGATTGACGGCATTCAGTTGAAATTTCACCGGTTCTCCGGCAACAAAGCAGAAACCGGTATTATTGGAGAGGGGTTTCACGCTCAAACTCACCGGTGCCGCAACCGGTTCAAAAGCGAGGCTGATTTCATCCAGCAGAATGTTTCTGCCGCCGTCTCCGGCTGCGGATGCCCGTATTTCCAGATGATCAGCCGCTTGAGGAATACGGGCATCAAGGTAAAGTTTTGGGTAGATCACTTTCCCGCCGCTTGAAATGGATACCGCCGGTTTTGCGCCTGTTGTGAATTCCAGTTGAAGTGCGGTCCACTTGCCTTTGGGAATAACGAAGTCCGGAACGGGACGTTCCGAACAACGATAGCCGAAAAGTTTCAATGTGCCGTCCGCTTTGATGATCACCCCAAGTTGACGTTCACTGCCGGAACGTTGGGCAAGAATGATCTCATTAGCGGCGTTGACCGCAATTTTGACATTGAATTTCAATTTCCACGTTCCGGCGGAAGCGGCGTAACGGAAGAACGAAACGTGTCCTTTCCAATTGGTCGAAATGCCGCCGCCTCTGACCCGGCAGGGATATTTTGATTCTTCCCACTCTCCGACAGGTGTTTTCAGAGCATGAAGTTTCTGTCCCTCTTTCATGTTTTTGGCTGAAAAAATCAGGCTTTCGGCGGAAGACAGCGACAGGCAGAAAAGTATACAGACCACTGAAAGTATCCGCATGACGGTGATCTCCTGTTATTTCCAGATGGATTCATCATAGTTCAGTTCAAGATATTGTTTGGCAACATTGATCAGCCCCATGTTTTTATAGCCATTGGAACCCGTCGTTTTCACATTTTCATCTTTATCAAGAATATGCCGGACAGATCCATCGATGAAGCCGACGCTGAAACCACGCGGCGTATTGTGGTTTTGATTGGTACGGGGTGCCTGATAATCGCAGAAACGTTCAAACAAAAACGAAGACCCGCCTTTGAATTTGGTGATTTTTTTTGTACCGAAAGCAGGGAAAACATAACTCAATTCACTTTTTACTTTTGCATCGTTGTCGGCAGGACAAAGGAAAGTGGAATTGCCGCTATTGGGGTTGCCGATATAGGGTTCGTAACGCCAGCGGTTGCTGTTGGCATTGCCGAAACTGTTATCACTGTGCATATAAAGAAAATCCTGATAATCGTTGGTGTATTGCAGCGCGCCATTCACATATTGTTTCAAGTTACTGACACAACTGATGGTGCGTGCTTTGGCACGCGCCTTGTTCAAGGCGGGCAAGAGCATGGCGGCGAGAATTGCGATGATGGCAATGACGACCAACAGTTCGATCAAAGTGAATTTCTGTCTCATTTTTTGTCTCCTTTGGGTTGAGTTTTATTGAGAACTAAAACCTTTTAGTTCCTTGCAAAAAAATATCATATTTTTCTGACACTCCCCCGGTTTACCAGAACGGGAGTTTCAAAGTAAGAGCGGAATTCAGTTTTTTCTTTGATGCTGCTGAGCGTCATTTCCACAATTTTCTCCACATAGTTCTGCTGGTCAAAACGAATGGTGGAAAAACCGGGACAACTTAGCCACGAAATAGGCTGATTGTCAAACCCGATCACAGAAATATCCGCTGGCATATCCAAACCGCATTCCTGTATTGCCTTCACGGTAATGGCGGCATAATTGTCGCTGTGACAGAAAAAAGCCGTCGGTTTGTCGGGGGCGTTCAGACATCTTTTCAGGTCTTGAAGCATTTCATCAGAGGGGATCAGGCGGTTTGTTTTGATGATCCAATCGGGTTTCAAGGGAAGTTCCCTGCGTTTCAATTCCTGTTGATAAACGGCATAGCGGGTATTGGGCGAAAGACTTTCTGCATCAAATCGGTTCAAACCGACATAGCCGATTTTCCGGTGACCGTTCTGAAACAGATGTTCCAAAGCCAACTGCATTCCCTGCTTTATTTTCAAGCCGCAGTGACAAATATCCAATTCATCGAGGGCATCGAAGCCAATCAGTTTATCCGTGCCGGGATATTGCGTCTGTAATTCTCTGATCGTTTGGAAATCACAGGGCCCAAAAAGGATCGCATCTGCTTTGATTTGAGAAAAGAAATTCAGAGCCCAGAGTTTTTTCCGGAAAAAATCCTTTTCATTTGTCATTGCATCAAGTACGATGGTATTAACATAAAAACCGTGTTCAGAAAGTTTATTCTGCAACTGGCACAGCAGTTCGCCGAACCACGGAGAAGAGGGTGCTTCGCAAAGACACAGTCCGATAACATTGCTGGAACCGCTCAGCAGTGCCCGGGCAAGACGGTTTGGCATATAACCGACCTGCTGAGCATATCGGCGTATCTCTTCTGCCAGTTTTTCATTGACGCCATTTCTGAAATTCAGCGCATTGCTGACCGTTCCCGGCGTCACCTGAAAATGTTTTGCAATATCAATAACTCTCATTACTAAAACCTTTTAGTTCTGTAATAATGTAATACAGAAATATAGAAATTACAAGTTCCGGAAAGAAAAAATTTGGAATAAATGTGAAAAAAGTTGACGTTTCCATATTCGGCAGTATATTAGATGTAAACTCGATAGTGTCAAAAGTAGTATGAAAAAATGAAAAAAACGAGTGTGGACAGGGTGGTACATCCGAACCCTTTCGCAGTCAAGCCAAAATCCGGCATAACCGGTCGCGTTTTACGCTCCCTTTTATTCCGTTTTTGGCTGTGAC
>JAFTUS010000100.1 GCA_017466125.1 Lentisphaeria bacterium
TCCACCAAAGATATTTCAGAGGCGGAAAATCCAGATACTTTTGCCCAACACGCTCAAGTTGCAAAACGCGACGGCAACGTGGCAAAAACTGCCCGAGAACAATTGGAAAAAGAGTTGGGGCATTCGGTTATTTCTCCAGAAAATGCAAAAACACTTGGAATTGCAGGAAGTATGGATTTGCCGTTTGAGGATGAAGAAGCCAAGTGACATTCTGAGTTTTTCTGAACAAAGGTGAAGCGATTTTCAGAATTTGATTTCACAGCGAAATTCTCAAGTTTTAAGTTCAAAATGCCTTTCAGAATGGCGGAAAAGGTAAAAATTCCAGCCGCCATTTTTTTTATCCCCCTTTTAATCTTGCTGAAAAAAATCATCCTTGCTATTATTTTGTAAAACTCGTTGACTCAAAGGATTTTACAATATTTCTGCCACGGCAAATACATTTTTAATCCCGACCAAAGCGTGCATCGTAATAAATGCGGCAAGCAGGACAGTAAAAATAGAGTAATAAAGTACAGAAATCAGCGGAAATGAGAATATTCTCTCAAAAAGAGCGTAATTTCAGCTTTAAGCATTTTACCACTTGCTACTTTCAAGACCATCTCGGTAAAAAGTTCCTCCGGGGCATCAAAATCAATATTATTGATGTCCAGAAAAACCAACGCCGCCATTGCGCCGACACGCTTATTGCCATCTACAAACGGGTGATTTTCGACAAGATGGTACAAATATGCAGCCGCCATTTCGTAAATCGTCGGATGCAGAAAAGCACCACCGAATGTACTTTCCGGCATCCCGATGGCAGATTTCAGCAGCTCGATGTCACGCAATCCACTTGCTCCACCGAAATTTTCTATCTGATATTCATGAATTTCCATAATATCAGAAAAGGTCAAAAACTGTATTTCACTCACTTGGCAAGTTCCTCAAAAGACTTTGCGTAGCGTTTGCCGATCCGATCCATGGATTTTCGGACTTTTACAGAATGAACTGCATCTTTGATTGGAGTGAGAATCAAAGCGTGACCATCGGTTACAACTTCAAAAGCAGTGTCAGCACTTGCTCCGAGCAGTTCCAGTATAGGACGCTCAATGACCAATGCCGCACTGTTGCCGTGTTTTGTCAGTGTTTTAATCATAGAAACCTCCATTGTGTTACAACATTGTCATTACTAAAATACACCATCAAGCAGAGAAAGTCAAGGGGAAAATATCAATTTTCGGAGAAAAATATTGTCCATCCTGGAATAAATACAGAGTCGTTTAGTTAATCCCGGCTTGTATAAGCATCTGAATAAATGCGGCAATCGGGGCAATAAAAATAAAGTTGTTCTTCGCCTCCGTAGCCAGTAAAGATGTATTTTTTCAGCATTCTTTTTCCGCATTTTTTGCAGCGCGGGGGGCATTGTTTGAGCAAAAATATATACAGCCGCCATTTTTGTGCTCAAATTACGATTATGCGGTCATCAACGGCGATTTGAGTCAGGCCGCCGCAGAGATGATCGCTCTTTTCCGTTCTTTTCGTTTGCGTACCGCTCTGCTCGAACAGTCCGATTGGCTGGACTAACGGGCAGAAAGCGGTGTTTCTGCTGCAATATTTGCTGAAACTCCCGCGGTGAGATGCCGGTTTGACGGCGGAAAAATCGGGAGAAGTAGAACGCATTGCCAAATTCCAGTTCAGCGGCAGTCTCTTTGACGGAGTATCCCTTTTGCGCCAGTTTTGCAGCGGCCCGGTCAGTCAGGATTGCCGCCAGAAATTTCCGGGGAGGCATTCCCGCATCCCGGGTGAAACGTTTGATAAAAGCATCCCGTGTGAGTTTGCAGAAGTTTGCCATATCATTGATGCCCGTCTGGGCAGTCGCCTGATTATTCAGAAATTCAAGCAGTCCGGCATATTCGGGTATTTGCAGGAAACGCAGTAATCTTTTTGAATCCTCTCCGGAGACGGCATAGGGAAGTTTGGCGTAACAGAGTTCCCGGAAAAAAAGAGCGCATGACAGTTCCGGGGCGGCGGTGAGCATTTCCCTGATGCGCCGGATGCTTTCCGGGTCTTCGCCGCATAAAAAGGTATTCCGCTGTGAAGTGAGCATCAGCCGTCCGCCCGCCGATGCCGAAAAGTGTATGGAAAGATGTTTCATCGTATCATTCAGACTGTGGGTCACTTCGCAGAATGGCGGAAAAAGATACCAGCGACCCGGCGTGCAGAACACCTGTTTTTCAGCATCGCTGAATGAACTTTTCCCATCCGAATCCAGCACAAAAAGCAAGCGGTAATGCGGATGTGCCACTTTACGGAGCATGGCATTGGTACCATAATAAAGATTGATGATCCGCAGTTCAAGTTGGCGGCTCAATATATTCAGGCCGCTTTCGGTAAAATTGGTCAGTGACATGAAAACCTCCACGATATAAACATACAACCAATTTCAGGAAATTCAAGCATTGTTGGCAAGAAAAGATATGTTTTTGTCTGTATTTGCTATTGGGTAAAAGAAAAAACAGCAGTATATTATATCATAAACAGGGAGGCGCATTATGCTGAATCTGACTTTGAACAGAGATTATTTCGATCAGGATCATAAAAATCCGGGTATCCCGGAAAGCGGTATCGCCGCTGATGAACTGGCAGAGAATTTGCGGCATTTTCTCGCCGGAAAACATTTCAGTTCCACATTGCAGGAACATGTTGCCGCTTTTCACTGGCTGTTGGAAAACTGCCGTATCGGAGTTTCTCCGGAAGATTTGTTTGTTACGACCGGACTTTGGGATCGGAAACCCATACGGGATGTATTGCGTTGGAACCGTATTGGGCATGTTCGGCAGGAATACTGCAAAGATACTGAAAAGATGCGGCTGGATTTTGAAAATGCCAAATACGGCTTTTTTACGTGGGATTACTATCACAGCGTTCCCGATTGGCAAGCCATTCTCGAACTGGGTTTTTCCGGTCTGCTGGAACGGGCAAAACAGGCCGAAATCGACTTCAAAGCGAAACATAACGGCGTAATCAGCGAGGCGGAACAGGAATTTTTTGATGCCGTTAAAAGTGAATACTCCGATGTACTGGCTTTTCTTGACCGGGTTCTGTGCTGGGCTGAAAAAGCAAAGTGTCAGCCGCAGACGATCGAAGCGTTGAGCAATCTCCGCAAAGGTGCGGCGGGTTCTTTTTACGAAGCAATGCTGCAAATCTGGCTTTTCTATCAACTCTCGGAGTATGGCGACTGCGTGCAGACCCGTTCATTCGGCAATCTGGATGTTGCGCTGATCGGTTATTACCGCAATGATCTTGCTTCGGGACGTTTCACGGAGGAGGAGATCCGTGCCGTTGTCCGTAATTTCTTCTGCAAAGTGACTGCCATGGGGTATCCGTGGGGACACCCGTTTTACATGGGCGGTACTCTGGCGGACGGAAGCAGTGCTTTCAATGAACTTTCCACGCTGCTTCTGGAAGAGTACGGCAAACTGGGGATCTACGACCCCAAAATCCAGATCAAACTTTCTCCGGATACGCCGCAGAAGTACATCGATCAGGCGTTGAACCTTATCCGTACCGGGCGCAACAGTATCGTTTTTGTCGGAGAACCATGTATTGAAAGAACGATGCTCCGTTACGGCTATTCCCGGGAAGAGGCACGCACAGCGGTCATCAAAGGGTGTTACGAATACTGCGTGCAGGGCAAATCCGTGGAGACTGCCGGGTGTACGCTCAATATGCCCCGGCTTTTAATGGATTTGCTCCGGAAAAATTCCGATGCCGCCTCCTTTGAGGAACTCTTTGAAAAATGCTGTGCCGGATTTGAAGCGGTCGCAGATGATATTATCGCCGTTGAAAATGACTTTGAAAAATATCTGACTTATGCCAATCCTGCTCCGCTCTTTTCCGGGGCGTCTCCGACGGCTCTGTTGCGTGGTGTTGACGGCTACGGCAAAGGGGCGCAATACAACAATTCCAATATCTGGTTCGCCGGACCGGTCACAGCCGGAAACTCTCTTGCCATGGTGAAAAAATATGTCTATGACCTCCATGAAATAACCTTGCCGGAACTCTTGAAGGTGCTGGATAACAACTGGCACGGTGCGGAAGTCCTGCAACTGAAAATCCGGCAGAATGCCGATCAGTTCGGCAACAACCGTCCCGCCGATGCCGTAACGGTCACATTTCTGGAACGGCTGGCGGAGCATATCAATTTCACCCCGAACAGCCGGGGCGGTATCTATACCACGGCACTGCACAGTGCCGATGCTTTCATCCCTTTCGGCAGGGAGATGGGGGCTACGCCGGACGGCAGGGCAGCCGGAGAAGAATTCACGAAAAACGCTTCTGTACGCAGCGGCTCCAATTTCAACGGAGTTACTGCCGTGATTGGTTCGGTGCTGAAACTCGACCCGGCAAAGTTCATGGCGGATTTCCCGTTGGATATCATGCTTCATCCTTCTGCTGTTGCGGGGGAGGAGGGCTTGCTTGCCATGCGTTCTCTTTTGATGACCTATATCAAAAAAGGCGGGCATGCCGTCCATTTCAACGTATTCAGCAGTGACATGCTCAAAGATGCACAACTTCATCCCGAGAAATACCGGGATCTTCAAGTACGCATCTGCGGCTGGAACGTCCTCTGGAACAACCTCAATACCGAAGAACAAAACAGTTATCTTGAACAGGCAAAAGCAAATGAAGAACTCTGCTGAACTTTCTGCAATCATTACCGATATCAAACGGTTCGCCATCCATGACGGACCGGGGATCCGCACCACTTTTTTTCTCAAAGGCTGTCCTTTGAAGTGTATCTGGTGTCACAATCCGGAGGCGATTTCAGCCCGTCCCCAAATGGTTTGTTACCAGCATCGCTGTGTCGCTTGCGGCAACTGCATTCCGGCGTGTCCGAGCGGAGCGCAGAATATGGAGGATGGAAACCATCTCCACCTTATAGACAAATGTACCGCCTGCGGAGCATGTGAAACGGTTTGTCTTGGCGGAGCATTAAAGTTTTACGGCAGAACTCTGATGCTTGAAGAAGCACTGAAAACGGCTCTTGAAGACGTTGATTTTTACCGGGAGTCCGGCGGCG
Source organism: Lentisphaeria bacterium (assembly GCA_017466125.1). Lineage (GTDB taxonomy): Bacteria > Verrucomicrobiota > Lentisphaeria > Victivallales > Victivallaceae > Victivallis. Next base: position 5,063 of record JAFTUS010000100.1, read on the forward strand.
GAGTGACCATTTCCGGCGGTGAACCTTTGATGCAGAGCGATTTCACGCTGGCATTTCTTGCCGCCCTGAAAAAAGAGAATATCCACACCGCATTGGATACATGTCTTTTTGTCCGTCAGGAACACCTGAAAGCCGCTCTGCCGGTCACGGATATTTTTCTGGTCGATTTCAAACACCCCGATCCCGTCCGTCACAAAGAGTTGACCGGACGATCCAATGAGCGGATCAAAGAAAATCTGGAATTTCTTGCCGCCAACGGGGCGAAAATCGCCATTCGCATTCCCTTTGTGCCGGGGTGCAATACGGCACTTGCCGAAGTGGAGGAAACCGGGAAATACTTGAGCCGGTTTCACCTCGAAGAGGTACGTCTGTTGGCGTATCACTCTATGGCACGCTCCAAATATGCCGCCTTGCAGATACCCGACACCATGCCGGATGTGCCGTCTCCGGCAGAAACAAAACTGAAAGCGGCTGTTGCGGTGCTGAAAAATTACGGTATTCCGGCAATGTATTGAACTTTCATCCGGATATAAAATGTCAGGCTTTGAACTCAAAGGGGCTTGCTGAAATCAGACCGTTTGGCTCCGGATTTTGTCTGAAATCACTCTCTTTTCTGAGTTTTTCTGAAAAGTGTAAAAATCAAGGTTTTTTTTGTAAGTTCTTGATTATTAACAAAGTCTTGTTTTTGAACCTTACCGAGCAAGGGGGAACATACGAAAACGGAGCGTGTTTTTATCAGCCCCCATTTTTGTCTGGGAAATTTACCCTCAAAATTCTTACCTTGCAAACTTACCTTGTGGGGGGAAGAAGTGAAAACGCTGGCAAATTTTTATCTGCCCCCAACGGTCTATTTGGATTTTTACCGACATTTTACCCTCAAAAAACATCAATTCTTACCGAGGTCGTGGGGGAAGATAAAAAAATGCTGACCATTTTTTCAAGTCTAACAAAAATTCTGTGAAGTTTTTTTCACAAAACCGCTTCACAAGGGCTTTTTTGCTGCTTTTTGCCACTGCCCCGACCACTACCGCAACCGCCGCGACACGCCCCCAGAAACGCAAAAAATTGTCATTCCGCA
>JAFTUS010000101.1 GCA_017466125.1 Lentisphaeria bacterium
CCCTCTATCCTTTCCAAAAACTTTCGGGTAATTACCGTTTTTGCATCCGCAAAACCGGTAATTGACTTGAGTACGTAACTTCGCATAATATTCATTATGTGAAGTCGAAATCAAAATTTAACCTCAAAATAGCAATAAACAAAAAAAGGAGCAGAAAAGAATGGAAAAAAACAACCTCAAACAGCATAACATAATGAATATTATGCGAAGTTAGGATTTTACTTTTTCTGTGATTTTGCCGGAATTGATACTGTGTTGCTTAATGTTTCAGCGGAATAAGTTTCAAAAAAATCTTTTGCACGCAGATCGATGCGGTAAGTTTTGCCGGGTTCAAAGAGAAAGCCAAGATAGTTGCCCGGTTTGGAGAATATGTCACCGGTGAAGGTTTTCTGCTGAAAATTCCTTCCTTTGTAATAATCACCGGGCAAAAGAAGTTTTCTTTTGACAGATTTACCTCTGTAAACGGGGTTGCGGGAAATCCATTTGCCGTTTTGTTTTTCAAAAATTTCGATTTCATAGCAGTATACGCTGTTGGGATGTTTTGCGGCAGGACCGCTGATGCGGACTCCCTCGAAAGCACCTTTTTTGCCGTAAAGGAGTTTTGTTTCAAGTTTTGCTTTTTCCGGAAATACCGGAGGGGCTTTGAAACGTTTTTCGATCGTGTAAGTAAAATTCTTTTTTTCCAGCGGCAACGGAAGTTTCCAGACATTTCCGTTATCGAGGATCTCACTTCCATCCCGCAGCTGGTAACGGTGAATGGCCACCTCTTTATCGTCAATGGTCATATAAAGCATCGTTTTGCCCAGATAACGGTCTCCATGAGGAAGGTAATAACTTCTGTTTCCCGCTTCGGCATTGAGCAGAGCACCGGTTCCGACGCTGGTGAAATCTTTCTGGTGGATGGTCATTTCATCTTCCAGCGGGATGTGGGTATGACCCGAAAAATAGATCACTTGCGGATATTTTGAGAGCATTTTATAGAAAAGGTGATTACTGCCGCTCTCCCGTACCGTGTGTCCGGTATGGTTGTGGGCAAAGAGAATAATGGGTTTATTGGCATCTCTGGCAACGGCTTTTTGGATCATTGCTTCGACCTCTTTAACGGCTTCCGGCTTGAAAAACATTCCGCCTTCGATGCTGTAACCGATGATGTCGTAACTGTTGACGACAACGTGGTGATTTGCGCTTTTGATTTTAAGATGTTTGCAGAAAATCTCCGTCCGTTTCGCCCGTGTTTCGGGAAGTTTCCCGTAGGGGTCGTGGGAAGATTTTATCCAGAACGTCCCCCAAAAGTCGTGATTTCCCATAACGGGGAGCCAAAGCGGTGGATTTTTCATTCCTTCGATACTCTCTTCGTACAGTTTGCGGAAAAGGTCATACATTCCCGGTTCATTGTAATTGGCAACATCTCCGGCGATCAGATAACCATCTGTTCCGAGTTTGTTTGCCAGTTTATATACCTGCCGCACATAATAAAGCGGTGTTCCTTTTTTCAGCAGTTTGTCAACATTATCAGGGCGCACGACTTCAAGAGTTTGCGGCTGGATATCCCCGAAAATACAGAGACGTAAATTGAATTTTTTCTCAATTTTACTTTCGCCGTAAGCCAGAAAACAAAAGAGTGCCGTCAAAATCAAAAAAAGTTTTTTACAATTCATATTTTCATCCCATCATTTCACTAATAAGTTCATAATGTGAACTTTACACAATTTAAGATGAGACAATATAACACTGTATTTTCTATTTGCAAGAGTATCTTTGTAAAAAAAGCAATGTTTTTGCCTGCGCTATGCGCGGAGTTTTTTATCAGTCTATGTTTAGTACACAGTCAAAAATAAAAAAATCCGCGCGCAGCGCGTTCCCCGTTGAAATGCAGCGCATAGAGGGTCGGGATCTGCGTCCTTCCATTGGCAAAGGAGGATCACATTCGAACGGGGGATTTGTCATCATGCTGACCGCTCGCGGAGACTCGGAGAAAGTACAGCCGCTGAGACCGATTTTAGTCTCAGCGATGCTTGAACCGGATTTATATATTATCGCGGTACGACTTTGAAGTTGCGGATCTCAAACCATTTGCCCGGCTTATTCCAGTAGAAGAACGCGAAGTGGATGTTTTGAGCAGATGCGGGGAAATCGATTTCAGCCTTGAATTTCTTCCAATCATCGGAGAGCGGCTGCCAGTTCTTTAACGGATCGATCCGTTTGACACCCTCTCCGCTTGCCACAAGGATCAGATTGTGATTTCCTCTTGCCTCAAAACTCACGGTATAAGAGCTTCCTCCGGGAATCGCTTTGGTTCCCGTTGCAACCCCATCGGCTCCATCGGATTTCGTTTCGACCCGCCAGACCCCGTTTCCAATATCTTTTCCGTTCCGCCGATTCAAATCGGACTGAACGAAGAGAGGTCCTTCCGCCGTCTCTTTTGCGTTTTCAGCGAATGCCTGTGTATTGATTGCACATCCAATGGCAAGACAGCATGCAGCGATAAAAAAAAGTTTCATATAATGTCTCCTTGACATGTTTGTTTTCATTCTGTGATTTTTGCAGTTTTCAAAAAGAATGTGAGTATTATTGTCTGGTATCCTGTGTTCACAACCTCCTTTCATAAACGAGTCATTGTTTTTATCTCGGCACGACTTTGAAGTTGCGGATCTCGAACCATTTGCCCGGCTTATTCCAGTAGAAGAAGAAAAAGTTCGCATTCTGAGCCGATGCCGGAAAGTCAACATCCGCCTTGAATTCCTTCCAATCGTTGGATAACGGCTGCCAGTGTTTGAAGGGATCGATCCGTTTGACGCCTTTTCCGCTGACCATAAGGATCAGCTTGTCGTTTCCTCTTGCCTCAAAACTCACGGTATAAGAGCTTCCTCCGGGAATCGCTTTGGTCCCCGTTGCAACCCCATCGGCTCCATCGGATTTCGTTTCGACCCGCCAGACCCCGTTTCCAATATCTTTTCCGTTCCGCCGGTTCAGATCGGACTGGATGAAAAGCGGTTTATCCGGAACTTGGACCGTAAGCGTTCCCTGCAGTGTCGGGTCTTTCTCATTGCCGATCCCGCTGCCCCATTCGAGATAGGAATCGCGGTATTTCGTGCTGCAGTTCACCAGCATGGAGATCCGGAAACGGCAGCCGGGAGAATAGACGAAACTGTAAAGTTCGGTCGGTTCGATGTGGATCCGGTATTCGCTCAAATCGCCTTTGCGGATGAATTTGATTTTTCCATACTGCAGAACGGGATTGTTCGGCGGGGTATAGCGGTCCGGAAGATCGCCGTCAAGATGCGGACTTGACGTTTTCCAGAGAACAGCTCCCTTTTGTTCACTCCACGAGGCACCCAATTCAAGATTGTCCCGTACACGCCCTTTTTGAAGAGTGTCGATCGCAAATTGAAGGCTGTCGCCATCCCAGAAATCCGGACTTTTTATATGGGGATGGTGGACAGGATCTTTCACGCGGACCAGCAGATCAAGACCGTTTTCGTTCAGACCCGCCGCGAATTCCGCAGCGGCCTGACCGACCGGAGCATTTCTATAACATGCGATCTCTTTGCGGAACGGCATAAAATGAAGCGTTTTTTCCGATATGATGGTCATGTTTTTATCAAAAATCGGAGCAGGACGATAGAAGCCTTTGACCGAAACATTCAATGGGCGGCTCATTTCAAAAGGTTTGAGCACATTGCCCTTGTTTTTCCATCCGGCAACAGCCTCCATATCGGGATCACGGACGATATAGTAATAATCCGGTGCGATCTTGAGTTTTCCGGCATCCGCAACGGGGCGACCGTCCGGAAGAATTACTTTCGCACCTTTCAGCGCGGCGCGGAGTTCTTTCGGAAGCTGCATCGGTTCGCGTGAATTGCTCCAGAAAAGCAGAACTTTGCCCGCATCGCTGGAAACCAGCTGAGCTTCGACATTCTGGTCTCCGACCTTCCAGACATAGCCGTCGAGGACCTGGATGTCACCCTTGAAAAGCGAAGTAAAAGTGTGCCATGCCGCGGCATAATAACGGGGCTGAGTATAAGGTTTGCTGCGGAACAGCCCTGAAACATGGGGATCGTGTCTGCCGTATTTCTTGTTCGCCGCAAGCTCGTCAAGTTCACATCCACCTGTCGTGAACATGCAGAAGAAATGTACTCGGCGGATATTCTGTCGAAGCATATGGAGAAATCCCATCACGGCTTTGCGCGAGCCCTGCACTTCGGTCGGATAATAACTCTGGAACGGCTTGATGAGATTCGCATGCCATTCGGAATTGACTTTCGGTTTGACTCCGATCCCTGCCGCCCGTTCCAGTTTCGAAAAACTTTCGTAATCCTGCCATGTGCCGTGGATCGAAAGGACATCGAAATATTTTCCGCCTCCGAGCGAGAGGATCTTTTTATAAAATTCAAGATAACGCGCGGAAAGTCCAGCCCACCAGATCGTCAATGACGGATCGGCTTTTTTCAGACATTCATATCCTGCTTTCATGAGTTTTATGTGATTCTCCGGCGTATCGTTCCAGAAGATCGAATATCCGGGGAAATGCGGTTCGTTCCAGAGTTCGTAGGTCCGGACTTTCGGATAGCGTTTATGGAGTTCGAGAAGGAAGTTTTCATAATCCTTCAGATCTGCCGGAATGCAGTTTTTATAGTTGCGGATCCCGCTCTGTTTCATGCGGTTGTCTTTCGGTCTCGAACTTGCCCAGCGGGGAACTCCGAACGTGTTGAAAACCATGTCTTCATCTGCGAAATGATGATCATGGGCGATCTTCATTGCTTCATCCAGTTCTTTCCAGTTGAATTTTCCTTTTTCCGGTTCGACTTTTTCCCAGTCGACCGTGTGGATGCGGAGTCCGCGGAAACCGATCAGAGAAGCGAATTCGATGGTCTTTTTCGTGAGAGAATCGCAAAGAGAAAACACTTCGGAGAACTCCGCAGGTTTTCCGGTTTTTTTCGCTGTCACGACAATGCCATGGACTGCGCGTTCGTATTTTTCTCTTCCGACCTCGACATATTGATTCTTTTTCGGATCCATTTTCCAGATCGGCTGATTCCATCCTTCGGAAAGCAGTTTGCCGTTGCAGTAGAATTTTACCTCATAGTATCCCGGTTCATCGCTTTTCCAGCTCCAGCCTTTTCCGTTGAAATCCTTTCCGGAAAGGGTCCGGTCCGAATAAACGGAACCTTCATAATCGGTCAAGACCGCGCGGATCTTGTCGTCCGGAGCGAATTTGTGTTCCGATGAAAATACGACCGTTTCACCAAGGACATACCAGTTCCCGAGTTTATTGCTTCGGATCCTGATGCGGTTTTTATAAAAAAAACGTGTATGTTCATATTGCTTCGCACGGAAAACTTCCGCCGAAAGCGGAGTACAGCAAATCGCTAACAATGTTGATAAAAGCAAGAGTTTTTTCATATTTTCACCTTATTTGACGCCTACCCACTCACCGCTCGGAGTAAGATATTTAATGGAGTTAATGCTCGTATACAGAAACGGATCGGCGGAATGAGGATCGGAGACAGAATTTGCTTGTACCGGTGCCGCGTGCATATCAGCAAAAAGTATATTGACCTTTTGCTGATGACGGGGGGCAACGCTGCCGACATTGCCGACTGAATTAAAAGAGCATCTGCCGCCTGTCATAGAGGGGGTTGTTCCCGGCGTTTGTGAATAGGTATCCGCAAAGAAATATTTATCGCCCGGGGATTTTATTTTGGAGAAAGAGTAAGGTTTATAGGTGTAGGCATTGCTGGCAAGCGAGAAATTGATACCGTAATGAACTCTGGTAGTTATTGTGTAATCATCCCAAGTCATCGCAGCTTTGAGTCTGGTTGGATCCATTGCCGGACAGGCACACATATTACGCGGGATATAACGCTTCTCCTTTTTGCCATCCATAACTTCATAGAGCCAGCCATGGGTATAGGTGGTGCCGTTTGCCCTTGCACTGGAAGAGGGTTCATAGTCATATCCCGGCAGGAAATCCCGGGCATCGCCCAAATAGGTCGCAAATCCCAAACCGAACTGCTTCAGATTGTTGACACAGGCGATGCCGCGTGAACTTTCACGAGCCTTATTCAATGCAGGGAGCAGCATTGCTGCAAGAATTGCGATGATTGCAATTACGACCAGGAGTTCAATCAGGGTGAAGTTTTTAGTTTTCATTTTTTTTCTCCTTATTATTTTGGGGTGAAATGAATCAGAAAACAACAATATATTTCTTAAATTTTTGAGCCGTCTTTGGCGTACCACTCATAATCATACGGGTCAAAATCCAACATTTGCGGGGTGCGGTAATCCGGTAAATTGTCACATTTTGAGAAAACCTGACGCACTGCCTGCAAGTAGCGGAAGCCTGCACCGCAACTGGGGGCAATACTATGGCCCTCGCTCCATTCGTTCCAGGCGTCCAGAATCAGAACTTTGCGGCTGACGGAATTTTCCGGCAGTTTATCGGTGATATCTTTGATTTTTTCCAGCAGATGCATATACCAGAGCGGTCCAAGCGTGAAAATGGCGGAACTTAGAGGGTCTTCGGTGAGAGTTTCGTAATTGAAAATTCTCCTCCACGGTTCCCGGTCATTGCCTACGGTTGCGGCGAACATGAAAAAGTCCGGAGCGTAATCGGCATGTTCCTGAATTTTGGAGAGTTGACTTGCAATCGCCACCTGCGGGTCGATCAGTCTGCCCTCCAGTCCCCGCTTGTAGATTTGGAATTGTTCGGGCGTGATTTCCAAACGCCAGAGCGGCCAGCAATACTGAAATGCGGAGTCAAAACCGTAGTTCTGCAGTTTATCGGTATAACTTAAATCATGCGGACGGTTTTCTTTGAAGGAATTGATATAGGCATCATTCCACCCGCAGCTGCATCCGCTGAAGTGAATACCGGGGAAACCGTACTTTTGGATTTCTGTATTCATGAGGGCGATGGCATCCGTAGCGGCGGCATCTCCGCCGAGACTGTTGACAAAGTCCTTGATTTCGTAAAGATAAAGAACCGGTTTGCCGTCAATTTTCAGGTAGTTCGGTTTGGAGAAATACTCATTGCACCACCAGGGCAGCAGATTTTCGAGTAAATCTTTGATGTCGGCAGGATTGCCCCAGCGGATCTCCTGATTTTCAAACATGATTGCAAACTTGATGTAGTTGCGGTAACGGGCGCGGAACAGCCCTTCATGGATGGCGTGACCGAAACGCAGAGCTTCGCGGGTGACCGTTTTGCCGACATTCGTTTTGTAACGATACCAGCAGTAGATAAAACAGGAAATACCATGTTCGACCGCCCATTTGATTTCCCAATCGGTCACTTCCGGATTGGATTCATCGTACCAGCCGAGAACCGGACAGCGTTCCGGAAAGTGTTCCAGTTCCTGAAAACCGTTATGTACTTTACTGCCGCCCCGTATCCAGCCGGGATAATAGTGGGCGGCAATGATGCGATCAGTTGTTACCGGCTGCGGTTCAGGAACATAGCCCGAAAAACGTTTACCATACATAAATACCTCCGTTTCATGGTTTCTGGAGAGAATATAGATGGTAAAAAGAGAAATTTCAAATACTTCTTGGCTAAATATGCTCAAATGACATTATTTGTCATTTTTGTCCAGTTTATTCTGCCGAAAACGTTCTGGTGTAGTATGATAGGCTTTGTGGAAACAGCGGTAAAAGTAAACCGGGTCGTTAAATCCTGAAGCCTGGATGATCTCTGTGATCGACAGCATCGTACCGGAGAGCTGTTCCCCGGCGTGCCGAAGTCTGAAACCTTTCAAGTCTTCAATGATGCCGGAGCCGAAATATTCGCGGTAGAGGCGGCTCAGACGTTCCGGGGATATCCGCAATTCCTGTGCCAACTGTTGCACGGAAACATCCCCGGAGAAATTTTTCTGTAAATATTCACGGACATAGTTTGCGGTCCACTCCGGATTGCGGTGTCCCTTATTTTCCGTGCGGCGGACGATCAGCAGCAAAAGTTCAATAAACCGCAATCGGACGAGTATCTGCCAGTTGGTATTCCGTTCATTATACTCCTGATGAATACTGCGGATCAATGCTGCGATCTCCCTGGTTGCAGTCAGGCAGAAGAGCGGGGATTCAAACTTCCGGCTGTAAGTTGCGGTAAAGATGTTCAACATATTGGCGGGGTCGGCGATATGATCCAGTTCATGTCCCAGAAAAGATGGATCAAACACCAGATTGTAAAGTTCAAGACAGTCACCGTTGATATCTGTCGTAGTATCAGCATCCGGGTGGGTCACTATCAGCGAATTTGGTTTTAAGACGAATTTCTGATCACCGACAACATGATACCCGGTACCGGAAATAATGTAGGAGATCTTCCAGAACATCCGGTTGAAACGGTATCCGGTATTGACATCGTAACTGTTGTTGACCGTTTTTTGGATGGCAAAAGGGAAATCATCACGGAAAAACCGCTCTTTGGGGAATGTGATGTGTTTAATTAGTTTATCCATAACAAAGTCTCTTTTCTTGTTCCGCTGTAAATATACCGTAAAAAAGACAAGATTTCAAATCAAAACATTATTTTTCGTTAATGTCCCAAATTTTTTGATGAGACGAGTTGTTTGACAAAAGTGCATCTGACCTTTATTTTTTAATACCTACACAAAAAAAGTAAAGGAAGAACCAAATGCGCAATAAAATTACTATGGAAATGTCGATTTGTCAAGCTGAAAATGGATTTTCTTCGGACGAATTGGTAAAAAAAGTGGCAGATTCTTATGAAAATAAGGCTTTCGCCGCCATTTTAAGGCGGCGACCAACGTTCCGCCGCCTTGTCACGGCGTAATGCAATGAAGACGGATGGATCACGTGCGGGTGTCAGCGAACCCGACGTTCGGCCGCGCGGAGTTTTTTAAGCCCACAGAGGCTTCGGGATGCGCCGTTCGCTCAACGCCCCGATAAAATACGCTGCGCTCTTTTATCGGGGCATCGCTCCCGGCGAGAGGTATTGCCGCGTTGCGGCAATATTGACGCTTCGCTTATACTTTCGCCGCCATTTTAAGGCGGCGACCAGCGTTCCGCCGCTGGATCACGTGCGGGTGTCAGCGAACCCGACGTTCGGGCCGGTGCGGGGTGCGCGCTGCGCGCGGAAATTTTTTTTAACTGCTCTATCCCGTAACTGACAATTCCTCAAAATCCGCAAGTTTCGGATATTCGGGAAAGTCCGTAAACGTGAAAAACTGCTGACTCGCATCGGAAACAATATCGAAAAAACGATCCCGGTTGAAAGCATCCAGTTCACCGGTGACGTCATCGGCAAGCACGATGACCTGCTGATCGCAATGCTGACGGACCAGATTGAATTCCGCCAGTTTCAGCAACAGTGCCAGAATACGGATCTGACCCGTCGAAGCATAGGAACGGACCGATTTTCCGTTGAGATAAAATTCAAATTCATCCAGCTGCGGCCCGTTGCGGGTGCAGCCCCTTAACATTTCGTACTTGCGGTTGGCGGCAAGTTTACTGAGGTACTCCTCTTCATTTTCCGGAAAATCATTGCGGTAGCGGATGCTGAATTTCAACTGACCGTGTTTGCGCAAAAGTTTATTGACTTCGTTTTCGACCGATCGGGCGTAAACTCTTCTGGCGGCGGCAATGCGCGGGGCGCGTAGTGCCATTTCAGGTTCAAACGCTCCGATGATTTTTTCCTGTGCAGGAGATTTCAGAGCCTTGTTGCGCTGCGACAACGCCTTGGCGTAAGCAGAAAGATCCGTCAGGTACGCCGCATCGACACTGGAAATGAACATATCGAAAAAACGGCGGCGGAAAAGCGAACTGCCCGCCGGGATATTGCGGTCTTCCGGCACAAAGACCACGGTGCGGAATTCCCGGATGAATTCGCTGGAACGGCGGATGCGGTTCGGTCCGATAAAAGTTTCACGTTTTCCGGAAACACTCTCGATAACGTGCAGTTCCTCCGGAAAATTCCCTTTTCGCAGCACCCCTTTTATATCGAAACTGCGCTCCCCGATCCGCACCATTTCACGGGCGGAAACATTACGGAATGAGCGCAGTATGCTTAAAAAAGAGATCGCTTCAAGCAAATTGGTTTTGCCGGAACCATTCGGCCCGGTAAGCACAGTTCCCGGAGCCCCGAAAGCTGCTTTGTAACTTTCGTAGTTCCGGAAATTCTGTAATTCGAGCGTCTGTATTACCGGCGGCACGATTTACTTTTTGCGGATGGGCATGATGACGTAAAGGAAACCTTCACCGCCTTCGATCGCAACCGGGTTCAACGGATCATTGAACTGCAGTTTTACCGTGTCAGAGTCACAGTTGCGCAGCGGTTCAGCCAGAAACACCGGGTTGAAGGAAACTTCAAAAGCATCTCCTTCATAAGCAACTTCGACCATATCGCTGCCTTCACCGACTTCGGAACTTGAAGCGGCAAGTTTCAACTGGTTATTGCCGAAATCCAGAATGATGAAACTGCTGGAGTCCGAAAGCACCAGAGAGACCGTTTCGATCTTGGCAAGGAAAACACTGGTCGGAACCGTGATCTCACGCTTGAAAGAGGTGGGAACGACCTGACGGTAGTTGGGGTAATTTCCTTCGATCAGTTTGGAAGTCACCACGAAACCGCCCGCTTCAAAGGAGCAGAGACGTTCACCGAGTTTGATGGAGAGGATCGCATCCCCTTCCAGCAGACGGCGGACTTCGTTTGCCGCCTTGAGCGGGATGATGGCATCGCCGTCGCCGCCTTCGATGGCTTCGGGGGCTTTTTCCTGCATCGCCATACGTTTGCCATCCGTAGCGACCAGAGTTGCCATATTTTCGCGGCAGCTCAAAAGCACACCGGTCAAAACGATACGGGAACTGTCGGCACTCACAGCATAACTGATGGCACTGACCATGCGTTTGAAATCTTTTTCCTTGATCTGGACGGTACGTTTGACTTCAAACTCCGTTGCGGCGGGGAAATCCGCTGCGGGAAGTCCGAGCAGGGTGAAACTGCTTGTTCCGCATTTGATTTTGATATGATCTTTTTCGTCGATGTCAAAGAAAACGTCATCACCGACAAAACATCCGACCAGAGACGCCAGTTTGCGGGCGGGAGCAGTGGAACTGCCTGCTTCTTCCACATTGGCTTCGATCGAAGTGGAAATGCGCATTTCAAGATCGGTCGTCGTCAAAGTAAGTTTGTTATCTTCCGCTTCAAGCATCACGTTGGAAAGAACCTGAAGCATTGCATGTGAACCCACGGCACTTCCGACTTTCTGAAGAGCCTTCTGCAGTTTTTCGCGATTGACTGAAAATTTCATTACTGTTTCTCCTTGTTGATGATTAAAAACAACTGCTTTCTTATAATATATATCCATTTTCGCAAATTTCTAATAATATAATATATAAATTGTTTAAATATAGTAGTAGTAGAGTCCGTCTTTTTTTGTTAATAACGTCATAAAACTATTATTTTACGAAAGTTACAACAGATTTTGTCTGTTAATAATATCTTAACAGAAACATAATAGAGTGTTAATGTGTCAACTTATCACGGTATATTGACAACTTATTAACAATCTTTTGACAGAGTTGTTAAGAAGAGTGAACTGAAAATAAAGGCTCTATTATGTAAAAGTCAAGGGCTGATTCCCTTGTTTTTGTTAATTTTCTTAAATTTTCTGTTCCCAAGCAACAAAAATCCTGTCTGCACAGTTTTCTATGCAGTATTATTTTCACAGTTTTTATCTGCTGCTTTCCGTA
>JAFTUS010000102.1 GCA_017466125.1 Lentisphaeria bacterium
CGATATTGCCTCGCATGAGGCAATACCACTCGCCGGGAGCGATGCCTCGAAAAAAGAGCGTAGCGTATTTTATCGGGGCGTTGAGCGGACGAAGCATTCCGAAGCCCCTGTAAAAATCAGTCAACCTTTCGTACAGAGCCTAAAAATTCCACATTCAGACCGGTTTTTTGCCGGTCTTTTTTTTCTTCTGCTTGCGAAACAGCAAATATATGCTATATTATATGCCTACTGAAAAAAGACAGAGGTAATTATTATGGCAGTTGAAGTATCTTACATCATCATCACTCCGTACAGTCTGCAAAAGTCCCGCACGGGCGGGATCATCGCGCGTCTGATGTCCCGCACTGATCTGGAATTCGTTGGGGCGCAGATGCTCTCCTTTACACCCGAAATGGCGGAACGTTATGCCGAAAGTCTCCGTGAATCCGCGGCTCCCGTTTCTGCCCAGAGTGCCGATCTGCTCGCCAACTATGTGCTGGAAAACTTCCCGCCCCGCGAAGACGGCCGCAGGGAACGTGCCTTGCTGCTGCTTTTCCGCGGCGAAGATGCCTGCCGGAAACTGGCGGAAGTCACCGGCCGTCTCTCTCCCCATGCGGTCCGTGATCTTCAGGCGGGCGAAACCCTCCGCGACACCTATGCGGACTGGGTGGAAGATAAGGACGATCCCGGCATAGTCCGTTATTTTGAACCGGCAGTTCTTACTCCGCAGAGCGTGAAAGAAACCAAAGATAAACTGGCGATGTTCGCAGAGTTTTGTGAAGCATCCGAAAATCTTATCGACAACTGCGTCGGCAGTTCTCCGGAAGATGAACGGACTCTGGTCATCATCAAGCCGGATAACTGGCGTCATCCCTCCAGCCGCCCCGGAAACATCATCGACATGCTCAGCCGTACCGGTCTGCGCATTGTCGGGTGCAAGGTTCACCGCATGAGTGTCAGCGATGCGCTGGAATTTTACGGACAGGTCAAAGAGGCTCTCCACGGCAAACTGGCGGAGAAGATCGGTGAAAAGGCAAAGGTCCTGCTGGAAAAGGAGTTCAATATCACGCTGCCTGAAGAGGCTGCCGCCAAACTGGTCGAGGCTGTCGGTTATCCTTTTGCGGATGACCAGTTCAGTCAGTTGATCGAATTCATGTCCGGCAAGCGTCCTGAACTTTGCAAAACGCAGGAAGAACTTGACCGGCAGAATATGGAGGCAAAATGCCTGATCCTGATTTACGAAGGTCCGGATGCCGTTCAGAAGATCCGTACCGTCCTCGGGCCGACTGATCCTTCCAAGGCTCCGGGCGGAACTGTCCGCCGGGACTTCGGCAGCGACGTTATGGTCAATACGGCGCACGCCTCTGACTCGCAGGAAAGTTTTCAGCGCGAGACCCGTATCATCCGTATCACGCAGAATTCACTTGCCGCCCGTATCCGGGAGTATCTGGCAGAGTAAAAACAGAAGGCTGAAAAAAATCCGCGCGAAGCGGCCGAACGTCGGCCTCGGTAGTGGTCGGCTGTCGCCCCTCGCGGGGCTCTCGAGCCTCCGGTGCTTTAAGTAAAATTCCGCGCGCAGCGCGTACTTCGCACCGGGTCGTACCCGGACGTGATCCAACGGCGGAACGTTGGTCGCCGCCTTAAAATGGCGGCGAAAGTACAAGCGCAGCGTCAACATTGCCGCAACGCGGCAATACCTCTCGCCGGGAGCGATGCCCCGATAAAAGAGCGCAGCGTATTTTATCGGGGCGTTGAGCGGACGAAGCATTCCGAAGCCCCTGTAAAAATCAGTCAACGTTTAGAATTCCGGAAAGCAGAAGGACGGATTTTGCTCCTTCTGTGCAAAGGCAATGGCGGACAACGGGGAGTTGTCCGCCATAACATTTATGCGTCGGCGGAGGGAGAGAAATTACGGACTCCGGATTTTAAGGTTCCCCGCTCCGGCGTCATACATTGGGCACTCGCCTCCAGGAATCACGCCGCAGGAAAAACCTGAAAAAACGGATTTTTTTTAAAAAACGGCTTGCATTTTTCCCTAAACGGGCTATATTTATATCATGTCATTTGAAAATGACGTAAGTCGGGATATAGCGCAGCCTGGTCTAGCGCGTTTGACTGGGGGTCAAAAGGTCGAGAGTTCAAATCTCTCTATCCCGACCATTTTTTTTGTTCTCTACAATCCAGTCCTTTATGGCTGGATTTTTTTGTATCTTGATTTTACCCAATGAACCACAGGCATTTATAGCGTAAATACTCCCAAACAGAGAACAAATAGAGAACGCCAAATTCTCTCTAAATCGGTGTGTTTTGAATAAAGTTCCGGCAAATTCTCTGTTTATAAAAGTCGGCGGTCGTTTATGCCCGTTTATTTTGTAAACGATTAGAGAGCAAGGTTTTACAGAAGCACACGCAGAAATAACAGAGAAATCTCTATTTTTTGCTATTCTCTATTTGCCGACCTTAACTTTGGAGACTAAAAGTCCTTTCAATTTTTTATCTCTAAAAAAGTCATTACTCATTGATGATAAACATAGTCATTCAGGACTTTTCTTCCGAAACAAATATAACTACCACACCATAATATGCCCTTCGGAAAGTTCTCCAAATTGGTTCTGATGTTCGGCTTGAACGGAAAGCCGTCATCTCCAAACACAGCAAAGGGAAAGCCGTAAGCTGACCGTTGCCCCATCCTGACCGCCAATCGCCGCGGCACGCCCCTTAAAACGCAAAAAGGCGGCAGGATTTCTCCTGCCGCCAGTAAAGGATTGGATTAAAGAGGCAATATGATGCGGAATTCTGCTCCGGCATCAGGATTACTGATAATCTCGGCTTTGCCGTTATGGATGAGAGCGATGTGTTTGACGATTGCTAATCCCAAGCCAGTGCCACCCAGTTCTCGACTCCGTGACTTATCCACACGATAGAAGCGTTCAAACAGACGGTCATGATGTTCAAGTGCAATACCTATGCCATCATCTTTGACAGTCAAGATTGCATTCGCTCCCTCCTGAGTTACGCTTAAGGTAATGTTTTTGCCATTGCTGTAACGCAGTGCATTTTCTACAAGGTTTATCAATGCCTGTTCCAAAAGGTCCGCATCTCCAGATACAG
>JAFTUS010000103.1 GCA_017466125.1 Lentisphaeria bacterium
AACCTTTTTGGAAAAAGGTTCTCCCTTTCTCCCCCGAACCCCCTCTATCCTTTCCAAAAACTTTCGGGTAATTACATTTTTTGCATCCGCAAAAACTGTAATTGCTTTTTCAGCAAAATCACACAAAAACTGTGCGATTACAACCAAGAGTTCGATGAGTGTGAATTTCTGTTTTTTCATTTTGAGGTCTCCTTTGGTTCAATAATACAGGAACTGCCATTATTCAACAGTTGACGGACTTCATTATGATCTGTCTGAGAGATGGAGCATTGCCGGTGCAAAGCGAGCCATGCGGCGACACCGGCTGCCTCGCCGCATTGATTGAGATTGACCATTACCCGCACTGCTCCGAAGGCTTTGCGGTCGGCATCGATCATGCGCCCGGCAGAAATAACATTCACGGCATCCGCCGGAATAAGAGATGACAATGGAATATTGTAGTGCGGCAGGATTTCGCCTTCCGGCAGCCAGCGTTCCTGACAAACCAGTTTCTGCGCGTGATAGGTGAACTTATCTCCGCTCAGACGCCAGAAGGTGATGGAGTCATCGTCAGTGCCGTGAACATCCACCGGATAAGTACCGTGACCGATGGTATCGTCAAAATAAGTTCCCGCAAGAAGTTCATCTCCGCACAATTTCCCGCAGGAAGTGATATGATCGCCCTCACGGATGCCGACCGCAGACGGCAGGGAATTCAAACTCAAACGGTTTTCAGGGAACTCCCGGCGGTACATATCCATCAACGCCCGGATCTGGCGGCGGGCGGTCACTTCGGCATTGCTGATCGCCTCTCCGTCGGAACAGTCGCAGTTCAGGACCCGGGTTCCGGCAAACATCATATCCGGCGTTCCCGGAATATCCATGCTCCAGAAGTAGCCGCAGGGCAGATCCGGCAATTCACTGCGGTATTTTTCCACCAGTTCTTTCAGGTCGTGCTGCCCGAGCGTATTCCAGTTGCTGAACCGGGCGCAGCTTGTCGGCGGCTGCGGTTTGTCGGATTTCCAGAGCGGCAATCCCGCCCCGCGGCAGAGGAGTGCATCGCCGGAGGCATCGACAAAAACATCTGCTTTTACAGCAAAACGTCCGGATTTATTCTCAAGGATAACGGCATCGACGCGCCCCGTTTCCTCCCCGATGACTCTGGAAAAACTTGTATTCAGAAAGAAACGGATATTTTCGTGTTCCAGTACCAACTCATCCAATTCCAGCGTAAGTTCTTCGGAATTGAAGCGAATACCGTATTCCAGACTTTCTGCAGGAGTGCGGAACCCGGAAACGGCACCGCGTTTATCCAGCCTGTCCAACATTTCATACGTCAGACCGCCGATGATCTGCTTTTGGCACTCCATATCAAAAAGCGAATGCCACATCCCCACCAGTCCGCAGGTGGCAACACCGCCGAACCGGTTTGCTTTTTCCACAAGGATCACTTTTGCCCCCAGCCGTGCCGCACGCACAGCGGCAAAGACTCCGGTGCAGCTTCCGCCGATAACGCAAATATCAGCGGATAATACCTTTGTGATTTTTTCTTCCGGAATTATTATTTCCATGAAACACCTCCGATAAAAAAACTTCTTTACCATAAAATACAACTAAAAAAAATATTTTCTATGAATATTCTGTTGCATTTTCTGTATATCGTGCTATATTTTAGCAGAAATGGATTTTTTATGGAAGATGCAGAAAAAATTTTAACAGAAATCGCCCGGCAATGGGAACTGGACATCATTTGGAAACGCATCGGTTCCGGACGGATCGAGTGCGGGCTTTCTGCCGCCCACACCTGGCATTGCTGCGAATTCTGTCAAAAAGTAAAAAATAATCCCCGGTATCTGAAACAATGCAGTCATAATGATACCACGCTGCTTACGGCTCTGGCAAAAGAGAAGAAAAAACCTTTCATACACCGTTGTCACGCAGGAGTTTGCGAATATGTACTGCCCGTTTTCTACGATGGAGATGAATTGGAAGTCATCCTGCTCGGCGTTTTCCGTCAGCAGGAACAGCACACCGCCTCTTATCCGGAATTGCAGGAGGATTTTGAAAAACTGCCGTTCCGTGATGAAAACGATTTCCGGACTGCTGAACCCTTGCTTTCCCCCTTGATGAAAGTATTGAGAGAACGGCGGGAGTATTTGAAAATCAAAGCGTTAGCCAGTGAGATCAAAGATCCGCGCATACAGGAGACCATTCTGTATCTGGAAAAAAATTTCGCCCGTAAAATATCCATTCCGCATCTTGCGGGGCTCTCTTTTTTGAGTATTTCCCGTTTTCAGCATATCTTCAAAACAGAAACGGGCATGTCTCTCTTTGATTATCTCAACCGCCTGCGGCTGGAAAATGCCGCAGAAATGCTGCGGACGACCGAACTGCCGCTGAACGTCATTTCCGAACGGTGCGGCATCTCCGATCAGAGCCGTCTGGGAGTGCTTTTCAAAAAGCAGTACAACTGCACCCCGCTTGCCTACCGCAAGCAATTCAGAAATATTTGAATTCTCACTTGTAAAATCAGTGGAGCAATGTATATTATTCAGAAAAAGGAGAAATGATTTATGGAAAAAGCAAACGTTTATTTTACAGATTTCAGAGTAAAGCCTTTCGGCAAAAATGTTCTTCAGAAATTGACCGCCCTGATGCAGAAAGCGGGCATTGAACAAATCGATTGGGAAGGAAAATTCACGGCAATAAAAATCCACTTCGGCGAACCGGGCAACCTCTCTTTTCTGCGCCCGAACTTCGCCCGTGCCGTCGCCGATGAGATCCGCCGCCTCGGCGGTAATCCCTTTCTGACGGACTGCAACACCCTCTATGTCGGTCATCGCAAAGATGCACTCGACCATATCGAAAGTGCGTATCAGAACGGTTTCACTCCTTATACCACGGGGTGTCACATCATCATCGGGGACGGCTTGAAAGGCACGGACGATGTGGAGGTCCCCGTCCCGACCGGAGAATATGTCAAAACCGCCCGTATCGGCAGAGCAGTCATGGATGCCGATATCTTCGTATCACTCAACCACTTCAAAGGTCATGAGATGACCGGCTTCGGCGGTGCGATCAAGAATATCGGCATGGGGTGCGGTTCCCGTGCGGGGAAGATGATCCAGCACAACGACTCCAAGCCGCTGGTCGATGAAAATTTGTGTATCAACTGTAAACTCTGCCGCAAAGTCTGCGCCCATGATGCGCAGGATTTTTCAAGCGGCAAGGCGCGTATCGACCACAACCGCTGTGTGGGTTGCGGACAATGCGTGGCGATCTGCCCCAAAGATGCGATCCACGGCGACTTCTCGCAAAAAGCGGGCGTGTTGGACTGTAAAATGGCGGAATATGCCCTCGCAGTCGTACAGGGACGGCCGCACTTTCATATCTCGCTGGTCGTCGATGTCTCCCCGAACTGTGACTGCCATCCCGAAAACGATGCTCCCATCGTGCCGGATGTGGGGATTTTTGCCTCATTTGACCCGGTGGCACTCGATCAGGCGTGTGCCGATGCGGTCAACGCCCAACACCCCTGCCGCAACAGTCAGATCACCGACCGCGGCTGTACCTGCCGTGACAATCTCACCAGTTCAGCCCCCTCGACCAACTGGGAACTCCAACTTGCACATGCCGAAAAAATCGGTCTCGGAACGCGCAAGTACGACCTTATAACTCTTTGACGGGGATTGAAAAAAAGACAAAAAAAATGGCAGTCCCGCAAGGATTCGAACCTCGACAAAATGAACCAGAATCACTTGTGCTACCGTTACACCACGGGACTGCGAACTAATCGCTGTCAGTTATCACTGACGATGCACCTAATATAATCCAATTTTGCTGTAAATGCAAATGTTTTTTTGAAAAAAATCAAAAAATATTGCAAGGTTTCTGACGTTTTTGGTTTGATTTGATGCGACCGCCAAAAGTATGACGCAGAATTTGACGTAGAAAATGGACAGGATGGACAGAGGCTTGAGGGCGGCAAAGTGCGGCGGCACCGGAAGGCGTCGTCCATGACGCCCATACCGCCCACAGCGTCTATTTTCAATCCTCAATAAAGCGGCAGAAAGCCTCCCAGTAACGGCGGCCGAGTTCGTACTGTCCGGGGGTATCAAAATGAAGCTCGTCCCCGCGATCCTTCAACCCGGCGGCAGAGGCAAACCCCGTTTTATACCCTTCAGCGGCAACTTCCCGGATCATACGGTCGTAGGCGGGGAAATTTTCGCGTCCTGAAAATTCACCGAGCCCCCCCAGAATAAAGGGAACTTCCGGCGCATCCAGATCCCGGCGGAAATTGGCGATGATGGTATGGAGTTTCTCTTTGTAATTTGGCGTTTCCTGAAAAGCATCCGTTTCGCCCTGGTGCCAGAGAATGGCAACGAGACGTCCCGTTTTCATCGCTTCACGGGTCAGTTTGATCGCATCGTCATAGGGGAAAAATCCGGAATTCGGGTCCACGTCCGCCCCGCCCGGCATCCAGGAGGCAACGGGCGTTCCGCCCACGGCGGCAGGGATCAGGCCGACTTCGCAATCGGGAAAACGCTCCAGAAGCAGTTTGCCGAATGTGCGCCCCGGCCCGACTCCGCAGCGGCGGTTTCCTGCCAGTTCAATTCCGCGAACCTCGAAAGGATCAGCGGCATTGCTCAAGCCGAGCATATTGAGCCGGTCGTAATTGAAAGGATCGATTGCAGGGATCCACTGAAAATCCCGGCGGAGCGCAGTCAGTTGCGGAATTTCCACAACATCTTCTTCCGTCAGATAACCACGTCCCACCATATTGGACTGTCCGACAAGCAAAACAAGCAGTTTCTCTTTCATTTTCAATCTCCTTTTATAACATTCCCGCTTGGTTCAGCAAATTGAAGGTCAGCATACAGCCGGCAATCAGCAAAACACTGTAAACCAACACTTTGAAACAGTGTTGATCGACCTTGTTGTGAAGAAAATTCCCCAGCAGCATCCCGCCTCCGATAAAGGGGAGAACGGCGGCAAGGATCTCAAGGAGTCCGGGCGTCCAGACCTTGTTGACAAAAGTCCATTTCGCAACCATAATGGTATTGGTCGAAAGCCAAAGCGTCGTCAGGGTCGCCCGGAAAGCGGATTTATCCGTCAACACTTTGGAGGCGTAGATGATCACCAGCGGCCCGCCGGAACTGAATGCCCCCTGAATGATACCACCGCCGAACAGTACTGCCCGGTCAAGTAAACTTTTCTTTACCGGAGTTTCAGAAACTCCCCTCTCTTTGCGGAGTGCGATCAAACCTCTTATCCCGGTAAAAAACATAAAAGCCGTCAGGAGTCCAAGAAGATATGTTTTGGGGAGATGATCCATAAAGGCCAGTCCGACCGGAACGCCGAGCCCGACGTGAAGCACAATAAAACCGTACTCCCTGAAATCGATACTGCGCCAGGAACGGCTGATGATGAAAAGCGACAGAATGATGCTCAATGCCGAAAGCAGCGGAACGGCTTTATCCACCCCGATCAGCATGGCAAGAAAGGGCAGAGCCATAACAGTAGAACCAAATCCGGAAATCCCCTCTACGGTAAAAGTGCAAAAAACGATCATTCCCGCAAGGAAAATCAATGTAAGCGTATCCATAACAGGCCTTACACAAAAACGGCAGGACGGATGTAGACAAGATCGGTCAAATCCTGATCGTACTCTTTGCAGTTGGAATAAATGAGAGCGGAAATATCCAACGTCTCCACGCCCTGAACACGGGCAAAGAGTTCAGGTTCAAGCAGAAGTTCCAGAGCGGGCATTTCCACGGACTGCGCCGCAAGTTTCACATCTTTATTCTGAAAATAAACGGAAGATTGTTCTTTATTCAATACGGCAGTTTCTCCGGTGGGGAGCAATTCGCCTTTGCGGTTTTCGAGTTCAAAATAGATCAATTCCCGGTTGCGTCCGTCAAAGAGCGTGCCGATCTTATCTCCGTTGGCAGTTGGCACACAGGCGGCAAGCGCGACAGCGGTCGGCACACAGCGGCACTGAACACGCTTACCGAATGTCCACCCTGCCACCAGAGCAGCGGCAAGGCGCATCCCGGTAAAACTGCCGGGGCCGGAACCGACGGACCAGTGTGTAACCTCTTCAAGTCTGCATCCGGCGGCGGCAAGTTCCGCCTCCACCCACGGGGCAAATTCTGCGGAGTCACGCCCTTTCATGGGGCGAACGGAGTTCCGTAAGATCTCACCGTCACGGCTCAACGCAAATCCGGCACTTTTCCCGGAAAGATCGACAGCGGCTTTTATCTCACTCATTTCAACGGCACTCCCCGAGGATCTGCTCTGCGAGTTCGGCATTGGTCAGACGGCGGCGTTCGGAAACGACTTTTCCGCCGCAGACAACGACTTCTGCGGGCATGGGGCGCATGTTGTAAACCCCGCCCATCGAGTAGCAGTATGCCCCCGCATTTTCAATGGCAAGCAGATCGTATTCACGGATCTCGGGCAGTTCCCGCTGTTCGGCGAAACGGTCGCCTGTTTCACAGATATTTCCGCAAATATCGTAGGTATGCGGTACGCCGTCGGGGTTGCTCAAATTCACGATATGGTGATATGCGCCGTACAGCATGGGACGGATCAACTGGGGGAAACCGGAGTTGCATCCGGCAATGGTGCGGGTGCGGTTGTGTTTGATGGTATTGACTTCGACCACCAGCGTGCCGCACTCTGCGACCATGTACTTGCCGGGTTCAAAATACATTTCCAATTCCCTGCCGTACTTCTTGCAAAACTCCGTAAACAACTTTGCGATGCCTGCGCCCATTTTGTAATAATCCACGCGTTCTTCGCCGGGTTTATACGGAACTTTGAAGCCGCCGCCGAAATCCATGAAACGCAGTTCGGGGAAGTTCTCCGGCGTGGCGATACGCATCAGATTTTCCATGCTGCGGAAAACCGATTCCACATGCTGAAGTCCGCTGCCGGTATGTTCATGCAGACCGACGACGTGCAAACCGCCTTCCCGAACCAGCGTTTTGACCTCTTCGACAGAATCCAGCAGAATACCGAATTTGGTCAAATCCCCGCCCGTCATGGTCGCGGCACTGTCGCCGTCGCAGACATCGGGGTTGAAACGCAGACAGATGTTTGCCCCTTTGTGATCACGGGCGATCTTCTTCAGGCGGGAGAGCGAACCGATGTTCATAACAACGCCGGTTTCAAGAACTTCTTCAAACTCCTGATCCGTCATATTGTTGGCGGTGTAGATGATGCGTTCTTTCGGGAAGCCCAGTTTCAGAGCGAAAGCGACTTCGCCGGGGCTGACGGTATCCAGCCCTGCCCCCGCCTCTTTCAGCAGTTTGAGCAAACCGGGATTGTAGTTCGCTTTCATCGCATAGTGAACTTTCAAACCGGGATACGGAATGAACTCAAAAAGTTTCCGGTAATTCTCAACGACCTGCTCTCCGTCATACACAAAGAGCGGTGTACCGTATTTTTCCGCCAATTCGAGCAGTTGCGGTTTGCCGATCATATTATTCTCCGACGTAGGATGAGACGATCGCCATAATGACCAGCGGTTCATTTCCGGAACAGGCAATGGCATGTCCGGCACCGTTTCCGGTCAGCGTGCAGTCCCCGACGTTGAGAATGGTCTCAACGCCGTCATCATTGACCAGAGCCTGACCGGAGAGGACATAATAGAGTTCTTCTTCGCCGTCGTGGGGATGAAATCCGACCGAGCATCCGGGTTCCAGAGTGATACGCGCCATCAGGCGGTTGGGGGCGAGGATCTGGCTTTTGGGTTCCCAGAGGTGTTCGATTTTGACGGTACCTTTGCCGCCGCGCATTTCAAAACGTTCTTCCAGACGGTAATCGTTATTGTGACGTATCATAGTAATTCTCCTTTAAAAAGCATCTTTTACAGTTAATTCTTCAAGGTGTCCGCGGTAGTTCCATTCGACCAGTCCCCATGCTTTGCGGTCGTGGTCATAAACGATCTCATTACGGGCGAGATTGGCACTCAAGGGGAGGAACTGCCCCGGTTGGGTACGCCCGACCGCCAGTTCCAGCACGCAGCGCAAAGCGGCTCCGTGGATGCAAATCAGAATGGTCTTATCCGGATATTTTTCTGCGGCTTCTTTGAAAAACGCCTGAAGCCGCTGCCGCATATCGTTGCGGCTCTCCCCGTTCGGGGTATCCAATTCGCCCACTCCGTCAACAAAGGCAGGGATCGTTTCGGGATGTTCTTTGAAAAAGTCCGGAGCATAAACCCCTTCCCAGTCACCGGCATTCCACTCCCGCAGACGTTTATCGGTCTGCACCGGGATATTGCGCCCTTCCAGAATGATCTCCGCACTCTCTCTGGCGCGGCAGTAATCGCTGGAAAAAGCCATGTCGAAATTGATTTTCTCCACAGCCTTTCTGCCGGCGGCAGCCTGTTTGCGGCCGTTCTCATTCAACGGGATATCGCTGCGTCCCTGAAGAAGTTTTTTCAAGTTCCAGTCCGTCTCGCCGTGACGGAAAATAATAAAGCGGGTCTGCATGAATGTTTATCCTTTCAACGGTCCGAAAATATTACCGTATTTCTTTTCGTTAAGAGCCTCGACATAGGCGCAGATCTTGGTTTCGGTACTGCACGGGTCGATGGTGGTATCCACACAATCGCCATCCAGCACCAAGAGCGGAATTTTCGCCTTGTTGAGTTCTTCGCGCAAATGTTTGACAAAAGAGGCATCCGACATGGAGCAGCGGCCGAAACCGTGGTTGTAGAGAATACAGCCGTTGTAGTGGATCTTGTCCGCCTGATCGACGATAGTGCGCACCCGCAGAGCGGGGTCCATGTAACCGGTCGTCATGATCTTCTTTGCCAGCGACCGGTAGGGGTCTGAACCGTCAAGCGGTTCCCAGCCAACGAAGTTGACCTCTTCAAAGACGATGGGCGCGCGGCAGGAGAGTTCCACATAATCCAGCAGGCTGTGATCGTAGAAGGGCGGCAGATGAAGCCACAGCAGACGGTGGGTATCTTCCAGAGAAGCATCTGCGGGCTGTTCTTCACGCAGAGCCGACAGTTCTTCATAATATTTCTTCTGGATGTCCACCAACTCCTGACGTCCCCAGAGCTGACTGAAGATGTTGGCGAAATAGATCGCCTGACTGCCCCGGATCAACGGAGCGGAGTTATTGCGTAAATCATTGACCTTCAAAGACCACTCCCGCGCCTGATTGGAAAACTCACAGGCTTCGGCAAGACGTCCTTTATCCATGGTGATCCCCATGGTTTTTTCCATCATCCTCACGGAACGTTCCAACTCTTCAGCGAGGTGGTCGATGGTCATTACGCTGTCTTCGGCAAAGTTGGGAGTATGGAGGCTGAAAAACTTATCTTCGATCCCGTAAGTTCTTGCCAGATCGCGGAATACGCGTTCTCCCTGCTGACAGGGCTGACTGGTGGAGATAGCAAAATCCGGCACGGGCAGTTTACTGCCTTCCAGTACCCGGAGGAACGAACAGGTTTCGCCGGAAAATCCCTTGCAGGCGGCGTTGTCAAAAGCCCGTTTCACTTTGTGCTGACTGCGGGCAAAGAGTGCGGCATACGTTTCAAGCGTCAGGGAGCGGACTCCGAGAGCATTGAGGATCTCCGGCGGATAGAACAAATTCCGCCACACCATTTTCTGTTTTTCTTTACCGCCGAGAAAATCTTTGCGGGTCGCTTTGGCACGGAGTTCCACCGAACCCAACTGCCGTTCGGGAACGGGCAGACCGGCTTCCACATCAAGTTTTCCCTTCAAGGCGGAGAACTGTTTTGCCAGCACCGCAGCACCGAGCGCACCCATAACGCCGTTGAAATCGGGGGTGATGATGTTGTTTCCGGTGATCTCTTTGAGATAATGTGCGACCGCACGGTTGTAAGCGACGCCGCCCTGAAAGACGATGTCGCCCTTGTAGCCCCAGAAAAGTTCACCGACACCGGACATAATGGTACGCGCCTGCGCACGGCAGGCTCCGCCGATGATATCGCCCAGCGGGAAACGGTTTTTGAATTTGTTGATACTGGTAGCGGAAAGCACGGCGCAGACGGAACTGAATTCCAGATCGCTGTCGTAGTTCACCCGGTCTGCCATTTCTTCAACAGGGACGTTGAGTTTGCCCGCCACACTGTCGAGGAATGCCCCCGTACCGGCGGCACAGATGCCGCTCATTTTATAGTTCCACATCTGCATATCGTCGTTGAAGACCATGGCTTTGGAGTCCTGACCGCCAACGTCGAGAATGGCTTTCACGCCGGGGAAATAGTGACGGGCCCCGGCAACATGCGCGGTAACTTCACTTACTTTGAAATCATAGGGGAGAAAATCTTTGGTATCATCGACGATCTGACTGCCGGTAACGACCGTACAGGTGATGTCTTCCAATCCCGGCACACCGGCATCCTGCAAAAACTTCTCAACGGTTTGCCGGAGTTGTCCGAAATTGCATGCTCCGCACTTTGCGCAGATACCGGCACAGCGTACACGCCCCGTATCCACCGGACGGGTGCGCTGATAGAGTGTATGGCGCACCTTGCCCCGCTCGTTGAGAATGACCGCCTTGAACGTTGTCGATCCCAGATCGATACCCAAATATAAATTTTCCATAAATTCAGAATCCCTTGATTCATCAAACAATTATACTGCATCATAGTAATATAACACAACACTTTACACTTTTCCAACGAATAACCCGAAAAAACAAAAAAAAGTAACCGATATTCCTGAGTGACGATTGCAAAAGTAAATGCACCACCCTGAAATGGCAGTGAAGTATTCAGGGATTTTTTTATTTTAATAGATAAAAGCAGTTGATTTCTTAAAATTCAACGGTATATTATTGCAAACTCATGCAGAAATTTAAGGAATTTGATTTTATGGACGAAACTGTTTTTCGGAAAAAAAGTTACGGCGCGTGGCTCGGCAAGGCTGTCGGCGGCACTCTCGGACAACCGTGGGAAGGGGCGACCGGCCCGCTGGATCTGGATTTCTACCGCCCGGTCCCGACCGAAATGATGCCCAATGATGACCTCGATCTGCAGATCCTCTGGGCATGCAAACTGGCAACGGACTGGAACGGCGTCATCTCCTGCGAAAATTTTGAAAATGCGTGGAAAAACAACGTTGCTTTCCCCTACGACGAATATGGCGTTGCCATCCGCAACATCCGCCTCGGTCTCCATGCCCCGCTGACCGGCAGTTACGACAATGCCTTCATCGACGGTCTCGGCGGAGCGATCCGCAGTGAGATATGGGCCTGTCTCGCCCCCGGCGATCCTGAACGGGCGGCAAAAATGGCGTATCTGGATGCCTGTGTCGATCATGCCGGAGACGGCATCTATGCCGAAGTTTTTCTCGCAGTCATGGAAAGTCTCGCTTTTGTCGAAAGCGATATTCCAACTCTGATCAGCAAGGCGTTGGAGTTCATTCCCGCAGACAGCGTTCTGGCGCACTCCATATCCGACACGGTCAAGTGGTGCAGCGAAAACCGGAGTTTTACTGAAATACGTCAGTTGATCCGCACCAATTACGGTTCGCCCAACTTCACCGATGTCAAAATGAACCTCGCCTTTGAAGTTGCGGCTCTGCTGCTGGGGAAAGGCGATTTCGGCAAAAGCATCTGCTGCGCCGTAAACTTCGGTCAGGATACCGACTGCACCGGGGCTACGGTCGGAGCGATCCTCGGGATCATCGATCCGGACTCCATCACGGAAGAGTGGCAGAAACCGATCGGCCGCAATTTGCTCCTGAGCAAGGAGATCACCGGTATCGAATGTCCCCCCTCCATCGACGCTTTCGCAGAACTGGTCATCTCTCTGAAAGATAAAGTCACCGTGGCGGAACTCCCCTCCCCCGCCCCGCAACTCCCCGCCGATCTCGCGATCGCCATGCGTGAAAGCACGTTCGGCCCGTGGTTTGCGGCGGATTACCGCAAGTTCGCCCCCGTTCCCGGCAGCGATGTCCGCAACATCACCGTACCGGGCAATTTCTTCACGCTTGATTTCACCGGTCAGCCCGCCGAAACACTGAAGATGCTGGAAACCGATTTTACGCTGACTGAAAAACAGACTGTCCGTATTCTGGTCAACACCCCCGCACGGGTCATGGTCTGGCTGGACGGCAAGGAACTCTTCTGCCGTTTCGGAGGCGATTTCGTTCCCGCGTTCCACCGGGCGCAGGCAAATCAGCTTGCCCAACTGGAACTCCCGGCGGGCAAACACACCCTGACCATCGGAACGGCTCCGGCAGATGAGATGATGAAAGAAGCCCCCCTGCTCTTCGGCATCGCCGGAACGGACAATCTCTGGCTGGTCGATCCTTTCCGCAAATAACATCACAAAAAGGAGATGATTTTATGGAACTCAAAGGCAAATCCATCGTCATGGAAGCGCGGCATAAAGCAGTTGTCCGCGAAATCGAATTCCCCGAAGTAACGGAGGACTCCATCGTTGTAAAAACCACTTTCAGCGGCGTTTCCCTCGGTACGGACATGTCGCTTTATGAAGAACAGGCGTTCCCCTCCTCCAATCTCTCCTATCCTCTCGTACCCAGTTATGAGGAGGTCGGCGAAGTCATCTATGTCGGCAAAAATGCTCCGTGGAAAAACGGCAGCGAACCGTTCAAAGTCGGCGACAGGGTCATGGCGAACGAAGTCCGTTATTTCCCCGGCCTCTGCGCAGCATGGGGCGGCAGTGCCGCTTATGCCGTCAAGAACCCCAAAACAGCCCCCTTCCCTGCCGATGAAGTCGTAAAGATCCCCGACAACGTTTCCTATGAAGAAGCGGTCGTCGCCTACCTCGGTTCTGTGGCACTCAAGGGCGTGAAAATGGTCGGCGTCAATCCCGGCGAAACCGTCATGGTCGTCGGCTGCGGCTGCGTGGGACTTTCCGCGCTCCAGTTGGCAAAGATTTTCGGAGCGGGAAAAGTCATCGCCGCAGACATCAACGCCAACCGTCTGGAATACGCCCGCAAATATACCGATCACGTGATCCTGCTTTCCGGCGATGACGGCGATGCCGTCCGCCAATGCAACGGCGGCGAACTCGCCGATGTAGTCATTGAATGCAGCGGCAACCCCGATGCGGTAAGCCCGCTGGCGGACTACGTCCGTCCCGGCGGCAGAGTTCACTTGCAGGGACAGTACCGCTCCCCCATTACCATTGTGGAATATCAGCGTTGGAACTGCAGTGATTTGCGCATCAGTTGTTCGATCGCCACCGATGCGGGGTGCAAAGGTGAAGTTCTCAAATACATCTCCGAAGGCAAATTCGATGCAAAACTCTGGGATGAAATCGTACCGTATACGCAAGCCCCGGAAACTTATGCAAAAATCAAAGCCGACCGTTATAAATATCTGAAATTCCTTTTCAAGTGGGAGGATTGAGCATGTTTGAAAAAAACTTTTTCAGTTCCTCTCCGTGGGGATTCCGTTTCTTTGAACTGCCGGATTACTGCCGGACGCTGAAATCGCTCGGGATCGATCAACTCTCCTTTATGGTCGGTCCGGAAGACGGTTTTCCGCAGGCATTGAAAGGCGGCTCCGCCAGAGCGGCGGAATACAAGGATATCTTTGCTCAAAACGGCGTTTCCGCTATTGAGTGTGCCATGCTCCTTGACGGTACGGATGATGATGTCCGCATGATTGCCGGGATCGGAGCAAAGTATCTGCGTATCTGCGAAGTTTGGGAGCATACGCCTGAAAGTTTTGCCGATGTCACTAAAAAACTCCGACTGCTCGGCAAAAAAGCGGCGGAATACGGTTTGACCGTTATCGTGGAAAATCACGGCGGACTCATGGCGACCAGTGCAGATTGTCTGCGTCTTTTTGAAGCCGTGGCACAACCCAATGTGACCTTGAACTACGATGCGGCAAACTTTCTCCATTACGGCGGAGAGGATGCGCTCGAAGCCCTCAAAGCAACCCGTGATATCATCGGTTTCACCCATTTGAAAAATGTAACCGAAAGCGGTTTCGGCAAAGGAAAATTCTGCCGGGTCGCAGACGGGGTGATCGATTACACTGCCATTCTCGCAGAACTGGGCAAATTCTACGACGGCTGTCTCTGTCTGGAATACGAAGAACCCGCCGATGTTGTTCAAGGCACATCAGACGACCTTGAAGCACTGAAAAAAATTACAGGAAAATAAAATATGACCGTACAAGATCTGCTCGAAGAGTTGAAAAAACTCAATAACTCCAATGTCAATTATGATAAAACTGTTGATACAGTCAAATGTGGCGATACCTCCCGTACTGTGACCAAAGTCGGCGTGACCATGTTCGCAACCGCCGACATCATCCGTCAGGCGGCAGAGAAGGGAATGGAACTGCTCATCACCCACGAACCGACCTTCTACGGAGATAAAGAAACGGTACTTGCCGATGATCCGGTCATGACTGCCAAACAAACACTGCTCAAAGAGAGCAATATCGTTCTTTACCGTTATCACGACCACCCGCACGCCATGCCGGAAGATATGATCGACAACGGCACGATTTACGCCTCCGGGCTCAAAGGCACGATCACCGGCAAACCCTATTGGGCAGTGACCGGATTTGCGCTCGATGAGGCAATGTCCGCGCGCCGGATAGCCGAAACGCTGGAAAAGAATTTGAAAACCAGACACATCCGCATTGCCGGAGCAATGGATGTTCCCGGCAGAAAGATCGCCTTTGCCTGCGGTACACCGGGGCATATCCGCGAATGTCTTCAATCGCCGGAGTGGGACTTCGTTGTTACCGGTGAAATCTGCGAATGGGGCGATGGTGAATACGCCCGTGATCTGGCACAGTTGGGCGGCGGCAAAGCGATCCTCGTCCTCGGCCACTGTATTTCGGAACGGGCGGGCATGGAATACCTTGCCGAACTTCTTCAGGAGAAACACCCGGAACTGCAAGTTTCCTATCTGGAATGTGGAGATGTCTATCACTTTACAGTGTAGATTATTTGCTCCGACGGCAGTGCTGCCGTATTTTGAGGCGTATTTCCGGTTCACCGGATACTGCCTCTATTTTTTTATATTTTTTTCTTTATTCCCTCTTGAAAAAGGTGCTTTTGGGGAATATATTATGTTAAAACAAGCATTGACACTATTAGCACTTTTGAGGTTTTATGTACACCAGTTTGTCAGAAGAAGCACGCAATTATATTCTGGAACTGATCCGGCGGTATCTTGCTGACGGAATAAAAAAATTGCCGACAGAACGTGAAATCGCCTCACAACTCATTGCCAGTTATGCGACAGTGCGCCTTGTGACCCGTCAGCTTGAAGCCGAGGGGATCATCCGGAAAATCCGCGGTTCCGGCACTTACATCTCTGATGATGCACCCCGGATCATTGCCGGATTACAGCGAAAACGGCTTTTTTTCTTCCATACCTACATGCTCCACGAACCGGAACTGGATTTCGGTGTCTGGTTCATCCGTGAAATCGAAAAGGAGGCGAAAAAGAAAAACTGGGATATCCGCTCCATTGCCGTCGGCAGTCACAATGAATTCATCCGCAAGAGCCGCGCTCTGACAAAAGCCGGTGATGCGATCCTCTATCTTCCTCCGGGTGAAGAATTTCTGCCGGAACACATCGGCGAACTCTCCCATTTTTCAGACCGTCCTCTTATCGTGCTTGACCGGGAACTGGGGGATCTTTCCATCAGCAATATCTCCACCGACAACCGTCGGGGCGGAATGATCGCCGCCAGACGTTTTCTGGAACTGGGCATACGGGATGTTGCGATTTTTATTTCGGAACCGCCCTCACGGCAGCTGCAATCCCGTATTCAGGGATTTTGTGAAATCGCCGAACTGGTCAACATCCGTCCGGCATGGATCGATTGTCACATTCTGCCGGATGACGACCGTATCACCCTCAGCAGCCGCGCCATGGATGAATTTTTGAAAGACAATCCCGCCCCGGCGGGGATCTTTGCTGTTTCCGATACAGGAGCATTGGGTTTGCTTGCCTCTCTTGAAGCCCATCAAATCAAGGTTGGAGATGAGGTAAAAATCATTGGTTTTGACGGTCTTGCTTTCGGGAAACAGCAGAACATCTCACTTGCGACCGTGGTTCAGCCGGTAACAGAAATGGTACAGGCGGTCTTTTACACGCTGGAACACTGGAATTCGATGCCCCATACGATACAGCAGTTTGCGCCGTATTTCCGTGAGGGGAACACGCTCGGAAAAAATTCCCTTAAAAACAGTTACTCAAATGATTTCATTCCCCAATATATGAACTTTTTACAGAAAGGACCCGGAACCCATCTTAAAAAAAATCTTCAGACAAATGAATAACCGCAAAAAATCAAAACAGAAATAAACTCAATACAAAGGAGAAAAAATCATGAACAAAAAATTCACTCTCATTGAACTTTTGGTCGTAATTGCCATCATCGCCATTCTTGCCGCTATGCTTCTGCCCGCTTTGAACAAGGCGCGCGCCAAAGCAAGAAATGTCAACTGTGTCAACAATCTCAAACAGATCGGTACTATGATGGCATTTTACTACAACGATAACGAAGACTCCATTCCGTGGACAACCCACCTGGAAAATCGATCTGATAATCCGGCAAACGGATTATTCAAGTTGATCCACTGGGGATTGCCGCTGCTTCCCTATCTCGAAGGTTCTCTTAAAATGGGCTGGTGTCCGGCGGACAGCAATGGAGCTGACCTTGACGGCACACCCAAACCATTCCCGACAGTCTGGAACGACACTACCAAATGGTATACAACAAGTTACGTATTCCGTCACATCTGCCGTTACTACAAGGGCTGCAAAGTACCGCAGTTCGGTCAGCCCTCCTCGCAAGTCATCATTTTTGAAAAGAAAACCTACCACGATACCAACGACAATGCGTTCTCAACATCGCTCGTGCGCAAAGTCAATGGTCTTTGTATTGACGGCCGGGCCACGACTTGGCAAATTCCGTTAAATCAGGACACAAACTGGTTCCACTTCGGCACGTGGAACAGCCTGAAAGATGGTTATGACATCCAATAATATTCAGGAGTTTCCGAAATGTTGAAAAAATGTATTCTTTCCCTTCTCTGTCTGAGCGGGGTGTACCTCTCTGCCGATGATTTTATCGTCCGGAACTATCCGGACTCCCCCGGCTGGGTCTTCCGCCCCGGCGAAGAAGTCACCGCCGTTCACCGTACCGAAAGCCCCATGAAAACCGCCCCCGAAATCGAATGGCGCGATTATTACGGAAATGTCAGAAAAATCAAAACCAAACTGCTTGATGCACAGCGTGCAGTCTTTGAACTGCCGAC
This sequence comes from Lentisphaeria bacterium, assembly GCA_017466125.1. Classification (GTDB taxonomy): domain Bacteria; phylum Verrucomicrobiota; class Lentisphaeria; order Victivallales; family Victivallaceae; genus Victivallis. The sequence continues at coordinate 17,234 of JAFTUS010000103.1, forward strand.
GGATCAAAACGGCTATTTCACGCTGAAAACCGGCAAGGCTTTCTGCCGTTATGCCGTGATCCCCAAACTTCCGCCGCATGATACACTGGCAAACCCTTTCGGCATCAACTTTCACCTCGACCGCATCACACTGTATCAGGGTGCAAGAGAGATCGCCTTTGCCAAATACATCGGGCTTGACTGGGGACGCTCCATGCTTATTGACTGGTCCGATCTGCGTTCCGCCGATTATGACCGGGAGTTTGCCCGTCATGCCGGACTGATCCGTCAGGCACGGGAGAGTGGTATGCACGTTCTGGGACAGATCCTCTACGTTCCCCGCTTCGCTTCCGGGCGTCCGACCGAAGAGTATCTGGTCTGGTCACGCACCCCCTCTGAATCCATGAAAGAAGTTACCGAATATGCCAGGTATATGGCAAAAGCCTACCCCTTTATCTCCCACTGGGAAATCGGCAATGAGCAGAACGTTCCGATTTTCTGGATGGGGCGCAAAAGCAGTACCGGCAACCGTCCGCAGGTCATCCGTGACTATGTGGACTTCCTCGCCGCCGCTTACAAGGGGTTCAAAGAGGTCTCCCCCGACTGCAAAGTGGTTTTCGGCGGCGTCACCTCCTCCTGTCCCCGGGAATTTTTCGACCACGCACTGGCGTACAAAGGCAGTAAATTCTGCGATTATATGAATGTCCACTACGGGCGCAACATTCCGGAGATCCGGGAGATCATGAAAGCAAATCAGCTCGAAGACCGTCCTTTCTGGGTGACGGAGATCGGCGGCACTGCCGGTGGAACCGTCTACGACGAAATGCGCCAGCTGCGCACCGATCTGCTCATGACCGCAGAACAGTTCGCTGACGGAGCCGTGAAGGTTTTCAAATACAACCTCCGCAACGACGGACGCAAGGCAGCAGAAACAGAACACAACTACGGTCTTATCACCTATGACTTTTACCCGAAACCGAACTACGTCGCCTATGCAACCATGATCCGTCTGCTCCAGAATGTCCGCAACGGTCATCGTATCAACGTGACCCGCTGTGCCGATCAGGGCTACCTCAAAGGATTTGAGTTCAATGATGCGAAAAGCGGAAAAACGGTCAACTTTATCATCCTTGAAGCCAAACCGAAAGCCAAAGTCACATTCCGCACTCCCGACAAAGAACTGCTTCTCACCGATGCCATGGGCGTGGAAAAAGTCCTGAAAGCCCAAAACGGCAAAGTGGAATTTGAAATGACCAAACTTCCCGTCTTCATCACCGGAAAAATCACTCCGAACCCCGGCAAAGTGGTCTATCCGCAGGAAAAACTGCTCCGCACGATCAAGGGGAAATTTTCCAATCCGGATTTCACCAAAGGCATCACCCAGTGGTATCTGGGCGCAGAAAAACCTGTTTCCACCGTTACCCATCAGCAGGAAAACGGCAACGGATTTATGCGCGTTGAAATCAAATCCCCCGGCGGAAAAAATTTCCACGGCGTCAACACCACGCTGCACAACGACATCGCGGCTCTCTATAAGCAGTTGAAACCGGATGAGTACATCGTTGTCAACGCCAAAATCAAACTGCGTTATAAAAATCTCGACAACCGGGGAGTTGCCTTTACCGTCGAATACCTGAAACCCGGCAAGAACAGCCGCTTTGCATGGAACGAAACCTCGTTCAGCAACGGTTCATCGGACTGGAAAACGTTTGCGGTCAGAGCAAAAGTCCACCGGCAGACCGGGCGGCTCCGTCTGGTGACGATGTTCGCACCGCGCACCACCGGGGTCATCGACATCGACGATCTCGAACTGACACTGGAAGTCTGGAGCAACCCGCGCTGATCTCTCCGCCGTAATTACAGTTTTTGCGGATGCAAAAACTGTAATTACCCGAAAGTTTGTGGAAAGGATAGAGGGGGTTCGGGGGAGAAAGGGAGAACCTTTTGTCAAAAAGGTCTCCCTGTCTCCCCCGCCAC
>JAFTUS010000104.1 GCA_017466125.1 Lentisphaeria bacterium
AAGGCTGTGGCGGCTAATCTTAATGTGAGCATAGAGGGAACCCTTGTGTTGCAAGGAAACTCATCTGCTGCTTTTGTGGCTGTTAACAACGGAGGCGTTCTGCAAGTAGAAGACGGCGCTCAACTGCAAACTGCTTGGCTGACCGTTAATAACGGAGCTACGAGCAGTGGTGGCGGTCAGGTGAATGTGACGGATACTGCCACATATCTCGGAAATTCCGCTGTACTGGGTGGTGAATACGGACGTTTGGTGTTGGGAGATGCGAACGCTGCTGTTGGGGGAACTCATGGCACGCTTGGCAATGTGACGGTGACAAATTCTACTACCATTACTCGCGGAACAAGTGCGGCAGGAGGAGATTGGCGTGAAACGTGGGATATTGGTAATAATCAAGTCACCCTCGCAGGAACGTTGACGCACAATGGTATTATTACCGGTTCCGGTGATTTGAATATCAATATTAATAATGTTGAAAATATTCATGGTACGCAGAGGGTGGATAATTCCGGAAATAACTATACTCAGTACGGAACTGTCAATATGTCAGGAGGTGCGGTTACTTACGGATACATGGATTGGAATTTTGCTAACACTCCCATCTTTGAGGGAACTTACCATGATTTGACCGTTACAGTCGGGGATGAAGATGCTACCTTGACAGATGCTTTTTTTGCGAGGCATGTTGTCAATGGGACGATGACTTTCTCTGCCACTCAAATGAATGCTATTCGTACGATCACTATGCAGGGTACGTTTGAAAACACTGTGCAAACCGACTTGGATTTCGGCGGAGATGCAAAATTGAAATTTGTTTATGCCGAAGCTCAGGAACAACATATTCTCGGCGGCAGATATTACAATTTGGTCGTTGCTAATGCTGGCGATAAAACGGTAGAGGGTAATATTTCTGTCGGCATTATCGACGAGAATTATATCGATAGCCTCAGAAATAATATCGCAAACAATCCTTTAAATTATTTGGGGCAGACTGTTATCAGTGATACTCTGTATCCCACTGTCTTTGAATTGGGAACTACGCTGAATTTGGGAACGAATAATTTGGCAATTAATGGTTCTGCTGCTAATTATAACACATACAATGGTTCTATTAGAGCGGCAAACGGTTCTACTGTTACCTATGAAAATGCTATTAATAATGGTACTTCTACTATTTTCGGCGGAACTTACGGTAATTTAACTGTTAAGGATTATGGCTCGGTAAGGGTGGCGTCACCTCTTGAAACTACTCAAGAGGAGGCAACTGTCAGTGTTGATTTTGATATTCACGGAACGATGACAATCGGAGGAAATCTGAAACTTACCATGAATGGTAATATCAACAGTGACGCAGATAATCAATACTCTATTGTCATCAGGGGCGCAGAGGTGATCTTTAATAACTATGTCGGAGATATCTACGGATTGAGTATCAGCTCCCAGACTTTTCAGGGAAATACTTTCCAAGGAGATGTCACTTTTAACGACACTGTTACATTCGGAGGACGTATTGATGTCGTTAATGTCGATAGGGCAATGATTAAAGTTGATGCCGCTGTGTCTGTTGGGACTATTAATGGCGAAAATGGTGCGGATATCGATTTCAGTAATATCGTAGGGGATGTCAATAGCATCACCATTGATTCCAGCAAAATCAGTATTGACAAGATTGCAGGAAGTGTAAATACTCTTTCTGTTACTGCGGCTTCCGCCAACTCTGCTTTTGGCGTGATTGAAGGCAATATCGGAACTGTGGAAATAACAAATTCTCTCGCAGGTAATGTCGGTAATACCGGAACTTTAACATTTGAGGAGGTTGGTGGTAATATCGGGACTATGGAAATTACTTCTTCGGAAGTCCGATTCTCAAAAGTTGATGGTGCAGTCGGAACGGTAACGCTCTCTACGGATAGTGAAGACCTTAACTCTGCAACCAATAACAATATTGGAGATTATAAGTCCTCCTTGACTTTTGGTTCTGATCTTGTGAGCATTGGCACAATTAACATTAACGGTGCCGATTTGACTTTCGAAGGTGATGTGAATGCAGTGATTGGCAATATTACTGCTGATAGTGTTATCGGTCCTGTACAGGCATTCAGTACCGTTACGTTTTCCAACTCTGTTACTATGAACAATGTTGAGCTTTCTGGATATGGCGCAACATTCAATTTTAACGGAAGGACCGCCGGTAATGCAACCGTGTCCCAAACTTCCGGTACTGTCCGCTATAGCTATGCTGGAACTGTTGATGAAACTCAAACTGTTTTTGCTGGTAATTACCATAATTTGACTGTTGGTGCCGGTTTGGTTAATAACACGGTTTCCGGTGCAATTTCTGTTCAAGGTGTTTTGGATAATTCAGGTACATTTGTTATTGCCGCTGGAGGTTCTCTCAGCGTAGGTAAGATTACAGATACCGACGATGCGTCCTACAAGATTCAAAGTGGCGGTACTTTGACTTTCAGAGATTCTAATACGAGTACAATTGTTGAGACAAGAGGATCTTACTCTAATGAAGGCTCTGTTATTTTGGACGGTTCGCTGAGATTTACCAAAGAGTTTGTGAATAAGTCGCTGGCAGATTTGGCTATCAATAACGCTTCCAGTTTTGCCAATCTGACAAACAGCGGTACTGTGACCTTCCTGGGGGAGGGGAGCGGTGCGACTGTTGCTACTTTGAATAATAATCTCAACGGTACGGTCAATTTGAATGTCGCGGGAGTGAATTTTGACGAGATCAACAACAACCGTGGTACGATTGAACTTAATATGACCAGCGGAAATGACTCCTATACCTGGGGTACTGCGTTGAAAAATGACGGTACTATCCGCGTGAACGGAGGTACGCTGAATTTGGGAGAGTTTACGCAATCTGTTGTTGTCGGGGACGGTGAACAGACTGGTAATGCCAGATTTGAAACCGCAGCAAATGGTACGATCAAATTTGCTGACGATGCTCCTGAGGAGATTTCAGCGTATTTCAACAATGCCGGTAAGATGGAGTTCCTGAGAACCGACGGAACTACCGTTACCGGTGCGAATGATGCCTCTTTTGTGAACAGCGGCACGATCACCGCCAGCGGCAACCTGACTTTTGACCGTGTAATGACCAATACCGGCAATATCACTCATGCTGCCGGTTCAGACGTGCTGGTGACATTCTCCGAACAGGCAACCGGTACCGGTACTGTCGGTACAGAAAACCGCGCGGGTGGGATTTCTGTCACTTATTCCCACAGCGGCGAAGAAGCTGATGATGTCAACAATATCTTCGGCGGTATCTACAACGCCCTGACGCTCAATGGTACTGCTCATACTATCGCTGAAAATGTCAATGTGACTGTCAACGGTGTGTTTTCTATGAATGGGGCCCTCAGCGGTACCGGTTCGCTGACGCTGAACAACACCGTTACTGTCGGGCAGGTCGATGGTGTTGATCGTACTCTCGAAGGTTCTCTTGATGTCACCTATGCCGGAACTGCTGACCGTTTGATCGGCGGTAATTATGATGTTCTGACCATCGAGAGGGCAATGGATGCCAATGCAACCGGTTACGCCTTCACTGCCAATACATTGGATGCTCAGGCAGATGTTACGTTCGGTGGAAACAATGCCGTAGTTATTAATAATGAACTGAAAAATGCCGCAGGCACAACACTGACTTTCAGCGGCAGTAATGTTTCCGGCAATGCTGTTGCGGCGATCGGAGGTACTGCCGTGTACTCTGCCGCTGCCGATCAGACCGTCTTTGCCGGTTCATACAATAACCTTACATTGAGCGGAAGCGGCAATAAGCAGCTGAATGCGGGCAATCTGACTGTTGATGGCGAATTCGATGCCGGAGCAAATACCATCCTGACCGGAAATGATGTCAACGGTTCTGAACTGACATTGAATTTCAATGGAACAATTACTGATAACGACGGTAGAGTCGGAACTGCCAATGATACTGTTACGGCAACCTACCGCAACACGGCAACGACCGTACTTGCCGGTAATTACGAAAATCTTACCATTTACACCAACCATGATGCTGCTGTTCGTACTGTCAACAATGATGTTACAGTTAATAACATTCTGACTTTGACGCACGACGATGCCAAGGATTCGGGCAATGTGACCTTGGGGGCCGGTGTAAAACTCGGCGGAACGATCGCCGGTTCTGCCAGCACCCTTACTTTTGCGGGGGCCTCCGGAGTTACATCGGATGGGAATACGACCTATGCTCAGCTTGCTGACGGATTCATGGGCAATGTGACTTATTCGCTTCTGAAGAACGGCAGTAATCAGGTCGTTTTCGGCGGTACTCATACGGGTTCGCTCTTCTTTAAGCTTGCCGATGGCGCAGATGCCAACGGCATCGGTGCTTTTGTCCTTACGGGCGATGTTACTGCTCAGAATAATTTCTCGATTTATGAAAATGTCAGTGTCGGCGGCGCAGACGCTGACCATATTTACGCTGTTACGCTCAGCAGTATGTCTGCCGGTCAAGGTCGTTTCAACGGAAATGTCAATGTGACCTATGGAGATCAGGCGGCTACTGTATTTGGCGGAACTTACAACAATTTGACGCTTGTTGCACTTGCCAATATGAACCCCCGTACGCTTTCCGGTGTTACTGTCAACGGAGCGTTTACCAATGCCGGAACGACAGAGGTTACCGATGCTTCCACCTTCAACGGTACGATCGGCGGCAGCGGAAATCTGACCTTCTCCGGCAGTGCCATCGGCAGTGCTGAGTTTGTTAACGCCAACACCATCAATGTGACCTATTCTTCTGCCGATAATCAACAGATTTTCCGCGGTTCTTACAACGGAAATCTGACCCTTTCCGGCGGCGATAAGAATTTTGTTGGTGGCGATAATAACGGTACTCCGGATGATACAACGGATGATACTTTTTATACAACCACCATCAATGGTGCATTTGCCAACAACGCCAATCAGGTTACTGTCAGCGGTTACAGCATTGTGGACTTTGCTGAATATGAAGGCGTGACCAATGCGGGCAATATGGTGCTTGCCCAAAACGGCACTTTGACTGTCAACCGTGAAATGGTTTTCGGAATATTGACGATCAGCAACGGCAGTGCATTCACTCTGGCAAATGCCGCTACGACTTTTGAAGGACTTATCAATAACGGTACTTTGAATGTCTCTGTCAACTACGATTTCGGTAGGAACTCTGCCGGAACTCCTGCCGCCATTCTGACTAATGGGGGAACGATGAATATCGGAGCCGGTGCCGCCGTGACCCTCTCTGCCGGAACTTATGCCAGCGGCACGATCAACAACAGCGGTAATTTGACCCTCAATATGGCAAACACCGATTTCGGAACTGTGACCAATAGCAGAACTCTGACGGTTCAGCAGGCAGTTGTTTTCTCTCAAACCATGACCAATAACGATACGATCTCCGGTAATGCCGATATCACCTTTAACGGAGCAACTGCCGGAAACGGCTCTGTTACTATGGTTGACGGCACGACCGTGATTTATTCCGACTTAAATACCGGTGTGATTTTCCGCGGTGGATATGATGGATTGACCATCAGCCGTGATGCCGATTTCGCTCAGGGGGAAACCACGATCAACGGCGATCTTGCAACGACCGGAACTGCAACGATCGGCGGAGGCAGTATCGTTGAACTCGCCGGAGAAGGTGATGCCGACGTCGGAAGCATCAATTTGTTCGGTGGTACTTTGATCGCAACCCGTGCAATCAATTTCAGCGGCACTTTGACCATCGGCAATGGCAGTACCTTCGGTCTTAACAACGCGAATACCACCTTTGCGGCGGGACTTGTCAATAACGGTACTTTGAATGTCACGGTCGATTATGACTTCGGCATGAATTCTGCCGCAACTCCCGTCGCCATTCTGACCAATACCGGTACGATGAATGTCGGAGCCGGTGCCGCAGTGACCCTCTCCGCCGGAACTTACTCCGACGGTACGATCAACGTCAATGCCGCAGATGCCGCAGATAACCCGGAGACTGGAAACGTTGATGAATCGACCGCCGGTACACTGACCATTGTTGTTGCAGATGAAAATTACGGTACGATCACCAACGCCGGTACGTTGAATGTCGCAGCAAATAACGTCTTTGGCGGAGACGGCAATACGGTTCTCACCAACAGCAATGTAATGAATGTGTATGCCAACACCACCGTTACGCTGAATGACGGAAATTATGCTGACGGCACAATCAACGTTCTCGCCGGAACGGAAACCGCTGATGTCAACGGTATTCTGAACCTTGCCGGAGAAATCGCTTACGGTACCGTGGTCAACGCCGGTACGGTCAATCTCTCCGCCGCCGGAACATTCACGGGCATGACCAACAATGCCGCATTGAATATCAATGGCGTGGGAACGGAAGATGATCTCTACAGTTTCGGTGATGGTATTCTGACCAATGCCGGAGCAATGACGATCGGCAATGCTTCTTACATCCAACTGTCCGATGGTGTGTATGAAGGCGGCACGATCACCAACGCCGGTTTGCTGGAACTCGCCGTGACCGATTCCTTTGGTAATCTGACCAACAACGGTACGCTGAAAGTTACCGCCAGCAACCGTTTCGGCGGAACGGATGATACCGCCCTGACCAACAATGCTGCAATGGTAATCGACGGCAGCGGAGTTGTGGTCGATTTGAATGGCGGTCAGTATGGAGACTACAGCACGATCACTGTCAAGGGCAGTGCCGAAATGAACCTCAACGCTGGTGGCATGAGTTACGGAGATGTTTCTATCCAAGGCAATAGTTCGGCAGTGAATATTGAGAGTACAGGTGTCTCCTTTGATAAACTGGTCAATGGTGGAAACCTTAATGTCAATGCCGATCACAGTTTCAATTACGATATTGAAAATCATCGTACTTTAGGACCGATCAAGGCGGAGGGCACTATCACGATCGCTGAAAGTGTTTCCGCAGAGATCACGCAGGGCGTTTTTGAGTCCGGTAAGATCAACAATAGCGGTGATGTGACCGTCAACAGCGCTGTCGAACTGACGGGAATCCTTGCGGGCAATGAAGGTGTGCTGCATCTCCGTAATGATGAACTTTCCCTCGCAGGAAAGGATGTCAAAGGACAGGTCGAAGTCGAAAGCGAAAATATCGTGATCACGGACACTACCAAAGTCCTCGACGGCGGCGTCCTCGATATCGAAGTTGATCGCGAACTCGGCTTCAGCGTTATCACGGAAGGCAGCGGAAAACTCAACGTTTCCGAAGAATCCACCCTTTCCGTGACAGCCAAGGTCTTCGAGAGCAACTTCTCTGTGGAAGAGGGATCTCAGATCCTGTTCGTTGCGGAGGGCGGAGCAACTGTCAGCGGTGATGTGGATAACCAGGGTAACCTCGGCGGCGAGACCGTGACCGTGGAAGGAAACCTCTCCAACTCCGGCCGCATTACCGCTGACGACGTGACCGTCAGCGGCGATCTCGAAAATACCGGCAGCATCGAGTCCGATAACGTGACTGTCGGCGGCGACCTGAGCAATGCCGACGGCAGCATCGAAGCTGACAATATTACGGTCGAAGGCGATCTCGCCAACAGCGGCAGTATCGTTGGTGGTGAAGTTTCCGTCGCAGGCGATCTGAATAACGAAAGCTCCATCGAAAGTGATAGCATTACCGTCGATGGTGCCGCAGAAAACAACGGCAGTATCACAACGGAAAATGCAACCTTCAATGGCGAAACTTCCGGAAACGGTACCGTTGATGCCGAAAATGCCGTTTACAACGGTGACGGCTCTGTTTTCGGCGGCGAGTACGGCTCTCTGACCGTTAACGGCGAAAGCAGCCTCGGTACCTCCGCCGAAGTCGGCGATATGAACCTCAAGGGCACGCTGACCGTTGACGGCGAACTCGCTGTCAATGGCGCAACCAACGGTGATGGCTCCATCAACAGCAACGGCGATGGAAAAGTCTCCTACACCGGTGACGGACAGACCGTCTATGAGGGTCAGTACAACGACCTCGCACTCAACAATTCCGTGCTTGACGGCAACATCAGCATCTCCGGTGATGCCGAAGGAACCTTTACTGCAACCGAAGGCTCCAATGTGACCTACAACGGCACCGGAGAACAGAATGTCCTCGCCGGTGAATACGATGGTCTCAGTCTGATCGGCGGCACCAAGGTCATGGAAAGCGGCGAAACTTATGTGGTCAATGATTTCCACGCCGATGGAACTCAGATCACTTCCAGCGGTTCCGGCAAGTGGACGCTGGATGCGGCAAATACCGACATCTGGAATTCCAGCATCAATAACGCCAACAGTGTCAGTCCGATCGAACTTAATGGTACCAATACTGCTACCAACAGTTCCGGCTGGATGATGTTCGATGCTTACGGTGCTATCGGTGATGCGGCTCCCGGCCTTGAGAATAAGAACTTCTCCGCCTTGGCGAGCCAGTTGAGCGAACAGCTCCGCGGTGAAGAACTCGCAGTTCTCTACGAAGACGGCAACATCTTCTTCCGCCGCCGCACTTCCGAGATCGGTTCCATCGATGATCTGAGAAGTACGATCGAAGATTTCGCCCACGAAATCGATATCGAACACTTCGGTAACGGTTTCCACGGCTTCGAACTTGAGGACGAAGAATTCGGTGAAGAATTGGCAATGGCTGACGCTCTCGCCTCCGAGATCGATGCCGCCCTCAAGGAGATCGTCGAACACGAATAAAAAACAAAGCGCAGAGTCGGAAAATTTTTCCGATTCTGCGCTGAAAATACGCTTTTATGCAAAAGATACAGCTTTTTTTATAAAAAAAACTTGAAAATATGCAAAAGAGCGGCTATTGTAAAAACCGTGGCATTGTTGTATCAATTTTTTTGGTACGGCTTTTACATGGATTTTGATGAATAATTATTGTATATAGAAACAGCCTGAAAGGTAAGACAGAATGATCGGCTTCAAAAGTGCCGTGGTCAGTTTGACCGCTATCGCTCTCTTCGCCCAAACTCTGGGCGCAGCAGATGCTCCGGCGGAAAAAAAGACCGCTAAAAGTGCGTATGCGTTGCTTTCTGAAAAGGCAGAGAAAGGCAATCCCGATGCCCTCGTGCAGTTGGGAGTCCTCCGGCTGCGGGGCGCAAACGGTGTCAAACAAGATGTGGCGCAGGCGTTCCGGGATTTCCGGAATGCAGCAGAAATGGAAAATGCCGCCGGACAGTTTTGGACCGGTTTCTGCATGACCAAGGGAGTCGGAACCGCAAAAAATGTAAAAGGTGCGATCCCCTTCCTCGAAAAAGCCGCCGCCGGAAAAGAGAGCAAGGCTATGGTGCTGTTGGCTCAAATCTATGCTGCCGGTCTCAACGGAAATCCTGATCTTACCCTCGCATTCCAATATCTGCTCCGCGGCGCAAGTGCCAAAAACGGCGATGCCGCCTATATGCTCGGTGTCTGGTATCGCGACGGGATCGAGGTGAAAGCCGATGCCATCGAAGCACACAAGTGGTTCGAGCGCGGTGTCGAATACGGCAGTCTCTACGCACAGGCCGCCCTTGCTGATATGATCCTTAAAGATGCCGACAGCAATCAGGAAGAAAAAACAGCCGCTCTCCGCTCTCTGGAAGAGGCCGCTCAAAAAGGAAACGCCCTCGCTCATGTCCTGCTCGGCGATGTCGCAATGCAGGCAAATGACCGCACAAAAGCATTTGCCCACTATCAGCGCGCAGCAGGCAGCAATCTGCCCGAAGCAAATCTTGCTCTGGCCCGTTATTTTGCCGCCAATCCGCCAAAAGCAGAAAGCTATCTGCGCAAAGCCGTCGCCGCCGGAAGCAGCCGTGCCAATGCCGCTCTCGCCGATTGGCTGCTCCGGAAAAATGATGACAAAAGCAACGCTGAGGCGGTGAAAATCCTTCAGAAACTTGCCGAAAATAACAGCGTTGACGCTCAGGTGCGGCTCGGCAGAATTTATCTTACCGGCCTCAAAGGCGTGGCGAAAAATTATCCGCAAGCCTACAAGTATCTCCATGACGCCGCCGCCGCCAAAAACGTGACCGCTCAGTATTTCCTCTCCCTCTGCTACAAGAACGGATGGGGCGTCAAGGCCGATGCCAAGATCGCCGCCGCCTGGGCTCTCTCCGCCGCCGAAGCCGGTGACAGTTACGCCCAGCTGCTCTATGCCACCTACTGTCAGGATGGTGTCGGCATGAAACAAAACAGTGCCGAAGCCCTCAAATATTTGAAACTTTCCGCCGCTCAAGGCAACAAACAGGCGGCTGTGCTGCTCGGCGATTACCTCGTCAGCGGGGTTGGTACCGAAACGCCCGCCTCCGATGACGGCGTGGCTCTGCTCCGCGAGTCCGCCGAAGCCGGAGATGCCCGCGCGCAATATCTGCTCGGTAAGATCTATTCCGACGGCGTACTGGTCAAACGGGATTACAAGGAAGGCTTCAAATGGCTCCTCAAAGCCGATGCTCAGAACTATGCCAAGGCCTATGCTCTTCTTGCCCTCTATTACCGTAACGGTTACGGCGATGTGAAAGCTGATCCTGCCAAGATGCTTGATTATCTCAATAAAGGCGTTGCCGCCAAACAGGGCGATGCGATCGCTTTGATGGGCCGCTGCTATCTTGAGGGAAACGGCGTCAAACAGGATGTGAAAAAAGCGGTGGAGTACTTCCGTCAATCCGCCAATATGAAAGATGGCGAAGGTGAGTTCTGGATGGGGCTTTGCTGCCTGAAGGGAATCGGCGTGCAGGCTCATATCCCGACTGCCATTATGTATCTCAAACGTTCAGCCGCCGCAAAGAACCCCAATGGCTGTTTCTACATGGGAATGTGTTATAAAGACGGCCTCGGTGTCAAAGAAGACCTCGCCGCCGCCGCCAAAAACTTTGAAATCGCCGCCAACGGCGGTAATCCCGATGCTATGTATCAATATGGTCTGCTCCTTGAAAACGGACGGGGCGTGAAGAAGGATCCCGCCAAAGCCTTCGGCTGGTACGAGAGATCCGCCGCCGCCAAAAATCCCTATGGTCTCTGTGCTCTTGCTCAATGTTACGAATCCGGCAGCGGAGTTGCGAAGGATGCCCGTACGGCTCTCTTCTTCTATCGCCGTTCTGCTGATTTGAATAATACTGTCGCTCAATTCCTGCTCGCTCAGTGCCTGGAACGGGGCATCGGAACCAGTGTTGACCGTCATGAAGCGCGTTTCTGGTATGAAAGAGCCGCACGCAACGGTTTTGAACTGGCCAGAGACAGACTTAAAGTTTTGGATAAGATCGAAGACGCATACGCCGAGATCAGAAAAAATCAGGATAACAAAAAATAATTTTGCTTAATATTCTCAAGGAGAAAACAAGAATGAAAAAGTCAAATTCAATTTTGTTCGCCATCGGTTGTGTTGGCATCGTTGCCGGAACCCTTTCCGGATGCAAGTCCTATGAAGATTATCGTGAGGAACGTGCCGAATATGCGGTCAAGCATTTCGAATCCGCCAAGTACCGCGATTATCTCGACGGCAAAAAAATGACACTGCAGGAATGTGTCAATATGGCGATTCAGAACAATTTGGAACTTAAAGTTCTGAAATTGGAAGAACAGGTCGCTCATGAAATGAAAACAGCCGAAATGCTCGGCATGCTCCCCGAACTGAATATCAACAATACCTTTACTTCCCGCAACAATACCCCTGCCTCCAGCAGTGAAAAAGTCGGCGAAGATGGTCTTACCTATGGTTACAGTTCCAGTTCCGATCGAAATCTGAACTATCTCAATATCGATCTTGCTTTGAGTGTGCTGGATTTCGGTCTTGCATTCTTCAATACCCAGCAGGCGGAAGACCGCGCCCTGATGCGCAATATGCGTGCCCGCCGCGCCGGTCAGAATTTGAAACTTGATGTCGTCCGTACCTATTTTCAGGTCGCCGCTGCTCAGAAAGCGATCCGTATCACCACTCAGCTGCTCGAAGATTGCCGCAACCGCTACAAACTCATCGACAGTTTGAGCAAAGCCCGCAAGATCACCCCCTTCCGCGCTTTTGAAGAGACCCGCCGTTTCGTCCAGATGGAAAAACGTCTTACCAACTATATCCGTTCTTACGAAAACAGCTGTGTGGAACTCCGTTCCCAGTTGGGTATGCACCCCGCCGGAACCATCCTCGTTGACGATGCCGTTCTCAATGAAGTTCCCGATTTTGATTTCCCCAATATCGACCTCATGGAGCAGATCGCCCTTCTGGAACGTCCCGAACTCTATGAAATCGACATGCAGAAACATATCAACATTCTGGAATGCCGCAAAACCCTTATCATGATGTTCCCCAACGTCCGTGTTTACGGCGATTTCGTCAACAGCAATAACAGCTTCCTCTATCACATGAGCTGGTATGAACTCGGTATCCGCGCCGCCTACAACCTCCTCAAACTGCCCCAGCAGATTTCCAAGTATATCGCTTACAGCGATCAGGTCGATGCCGATGAAATGCGTACCTTCTCTCAGGCGATCGGTGTTATGGCTCAGGTTCGCATGGCGCACGCCAATCTGCTCGCCAATAAAGAACGCTTCCAGATCGATGACCGTGTTTACAACACCTATAAAAACAACCTCAAGTGGGCTGAAAAAAATCAGCGCATCACCGGCGAACTTTCCAGCCTCGAACTTGACCACATGCGTCTTGAAACTGCGGAATACGAAATCGAACGTCTGCTGACTCTCGGCAACTACTATGTCTCCTATTACCGCGTTTTCAATTCTCTCGGTATCAACAAACTCGATAACAAGAGTCTCTATCAGATCAAAATTGAACTGCGCAACGCCCGCCGCAGAGCCGCTGCTGAACTTGCAAAGGCCAAGGCTGAATACAACGAAGAAAAGGCTGCCCGCATGTCCAAGCAGACCATGGCTCTCAAGGAAATGGAAAGCAAAGTCGTCAATCAGCCTTTGACCACTGCAAATGACGTAGACTTCATTGCCATTTATTCCGCAACCCCTCAGAAAGCACAGGAAATGCTGGGGGCAAAGAAGGAAAAGAAGTAATAAAATAAAGAAAATTCGATTTTTTTCAAAAAGTGACTTGTATTTATCAAAATATGCGTTAATGTATGTAACAAGATGATTTGATAATGATTGTTACTGTGGAGTGATAGTTGTTACAAGTTCACGAGAAATAAAAAGGAGAAAAAGAAAAATGAGTAAAGAAATTTTTGCCGACGGTATCGGTCAGATCCATTTCGCTGGAGCCATGGTTCGTTATGACTTTGTCTCTCTTCAGCCCACTGAAGACGGCAAGGCTCCCACCCCCGAAACCACTCTGCGTGTTGTCATGCCTCCCCAGGGCTTCCTCGCTGCTTTCAACTCCATGCAGCAGATGATCGACAAGCTTCTCGATGCCGGCATTCTTCAGAAGAATGAACCTGCCAAGAAGTAAGTCTTTTTGACAGCAGAAAAAAGCCGTTTCCGAAAGGAGACGGCTTTTTTGTGTCTTGAGTATGGGAGCGGAACTTCCGCTCCGGTGATATAGTTCAGCACTCTTTGTTGCTTTGGGTATGGGCGCGGCGGCGTTCCAGTTCCGTCAGCAGCATTTTACGCAGACGGATGTTGAGGGGGGTCACTTCCACGAGTTCATCGTCGTTGATGTATTCCAACGCCTGTTCCAGCGAAAGTTTGCGCGCCGGGATGATTTTGATATTCTTGTCGTTGGCGGCTGCACGCATATTGGTCAACTGTTTTTCCTTCTGGATGTTGACCACAAGATCGTTGTCCTTGCAGTGTTCGCCGACGATCATGCCTTCGTAGCAGTCCATGCCGGGGTCAACGAAGAATTCGCCCCGGAGCTGCAGACCGTCGATCGCAAAGGGGACTGCCTTGCCCGTTCCCATGGAGACCATAACGCCGTTGGAGCGGGAGGGCAGGGCACCTTTGAAGGGTTCATAGTGATCGTAGATATGCGAAACGATCGCTTCTCCCTGACTGGCGGTAAGGGCTTTGCTCCGGAAACCGATCAAACCACGGGTGGGAATGAAAAATTCCAGCAGTTGCCGTTCGCCACGGGATTCCATTTGAATAAGTTCACCGCGGCGCAAGCCTACCATTTCAATGATTTTCCCGGCGAATTCGTTGGGAACATCTACGCTCAAGCGTTCAATGGGTTCATTACGCACGCCGTCGATCGTTTTATAAATGACTTGCGGTTTGGCTACGGAGAGTTCGTATCCCTCGCGCCGCATGGTTTCAATGAGAATGGATAGGTGAAGAACACCGCGTCCGGAAACATTGAACGCATCACCATTTTGTTCTTCCACCCGCAATGCCACGTCACGTTCGGTCTCTTTGAAGAGGCGTTCCCGCAACTGACGGCTGCCGACATATTTGCCTTCTTTGCCGAAAAACGGCGAATCATTGATGCGGAACTGCATGGAGATTGTCGGTTCATCAATGGCAATAGCGGGCATGGCTTCGGGGGTTTCCGCATCGCAGATCGTATCGGAAATATCAATGTCGCCGATGCCGACAATGGCACAGAGGTCGCCGCACTGAATGGTTTGGACTTCCTGTCTGCCGACCCCCTCAAAGGTGAAAAGCTGTTTGATCTGGGCGGGAAGAATACTTCCGTCCCGCTTGATGATGCTCATGGACTTGCCGGTGTCGAGCGTGCCGCGGTAAACGCGGCCGATGCCGATGCGTCCGACAAAGTTGGAATAATCCAGCGTGGCAACCTGTGCCAGAACGGGCCCGTCGATTTGCGGCGGAGCGGGGATGTATTCCAGAATGGCATCCAGCAGGGGGTGCATATTGACCC
Organism: Lentisphaeria bacterium; assembly: GCA_017466125.1. Lineage (GTDB taxonomy): Bacteria > Verrucomicrobiota > Lentisphaeria > Victivallales > Victivallaceae > Victivallis. Next base: position 14,762 of record JAFTUS010000104.1, read on the forward strand.
GTTCATCGTTCAAATCTTTCACGCACCAGCCATCGCGTCCGCTGGCGTAGAGCAGCGGAAAATCCAACTGTTCATCGTTGGCGTTGAGTTCGCAGAAGAGGTCGAACACCTTGTTGTGGATCTCCGTCGGGCGGGCATCGGGTTTGTCGATTTTATTGATGACCACGATGGGGCGCAGATTGAGGCGCAGAGCCTTATCCAGCACGAAACGGGTCTGGGGCATGGGGCCTTCGGCGGAGTCCACCAGCAAAATTACGCCGTCCGCCAGTTTCAGCACACGTTCGACCTGACCGCCGAAGTCGCTGTGTCCGGGGGTGTCGATGACGTTGATTTTGGTGTTTTTGTATTCGATGCTGATGTTCTTGGAAAGGATGGTAATTCCCCGTTCCCGTTCCAGATCGTTGTTGTCGAGAAAGCACTCTTCCACGAACTCGTTGTCGCGGAAAAGTTTGACTTGCCGCACCAGACCGTCAACGAGGGTGGTTTTGCCGTGGTCAACGTGGGCAATGATAGCAATGTTTCGGATATTGCGCATGGTGTACTCCGTTTTTATTCAAAAAATCATCTTATTAATATACACCCGAAATGGCTTCAAGTCAACAAACAAAGTCTGTTCTTCCTCAGGAAGAATGATTTTTTCTCATGGATGCGACTGCCTGAAGGCCAGACTGATCTTTGAGAGGAGAGGGGTCAATTGGCCTGTGATCTCTTCCGGTAGGTGCGGGGCGGGACCCCGTATTTTTTCCGGAAGAGTTTGGTGAAATAATTGGAGTCGGAAAATCCGCAGTGGAATGCGATTTCAGAAACAGTGGAACTCTTGCCCAGCAGCATTTCTGCCGCAGTCCGCAGCCGCAAATCGATCAGATAGGATACCGGGGACATTTGCACCGATTGCAGAAAAAGCCGCTCCAGATTTTTTTGCGACAGACCGAATTTTCGGGCAAGAGCGGGGATCGTCAGCTGCTGCGAACAGTTGTCTGCCATATACTGGAGAATATTCTGCAGCAGTACCAGATCCCGGGTACAGGCATACCGCTCTGTGGCACAAAAACGGATGATATCCACAAACAAATCACTCAGGCGTGCGATCAGACGGGCGATCCGCGCCGGGCGGTTCTGGGTGTATTCATTCAGCATGTCATGGATTTGAGATTCGATCAATTTCTGATCGTTCCCGGCCAGACTGAGTTTGTTCCGGATGCGGAAATCATCGGAAATAACTTCATCCGGCAGAAAAAACGCCCGGAAGTGCGGGTCATCCTTCAAGAGCCCCGCAGGGTAAGGCAGTCTCTGCAAATCGAACATAATATTGACCAGCTGCATATTCTCACGGTCTTCATAAGAATGACCGTGCAGCGGCGGAACAATAAACAGATCCCCGGGACCGATATCGTACGATCCCTGTTCCGTAACGTGTTTCCCATTGCCGGAAAAAACATAGACCATTTCATGAAAATCATGGCAATGCATGGCAAGGGAGACCGGCAGATGGGTGCGGTACGCGACCTCCAGACCGAAACTGCCGGATGTAAGAGTCAATTTATTCATGCTTTGATCTCCGTGATTATACGAAATATACAGCCTTGCGGTCACAAAAGCAAACGTCCTGTGAAAGAAACAGGATTATTTTACGGCAAGCATTGCGATCCCGCCGGAAATCAGAAAAAATCCGGCAAACGAGAGTTTTCCGGGGGCATTTTTGAAACATCCGGCAATGAAAAAGAGAACGATCCCCAAGCCCTGAGCGACCGGATATCCCGCCGATGCACATTTGATATCTGCGAGCAGATTCAAGCCATTGTAGAAAAAGAGCAGTGCGACCAGATTCAACCCGCCGAAAATCCCGGCAAGGATCCAGACCGTCTTTTCCTGCCGGAGTTTCGGCATCTCAAGCCTGTGATGCAGCAGAGAGTCGATCAGATAGGCCAGAATGATCCCGCATTGGGTCAGCATCATCCGGCGCAGCGCACTCATCCCTGTGATCTGAAAATAAGAGGGGATGCTGGCACAGCATTGCGCCAGACCGGAGAGCAGAAATGCCCCCACCGTCGGCAGCAGCCATGCTCCCTTGGTATCGCTGTTTTTCTTTTCCAGCGAAAAGAGGATCAAGCCGGAAATGATCAGCGCAAATCCGCCCAGACGGAAGAGCGTTGCCGGTTCCCCGAAACAGCAGATCCCCATCAGAAACGGCCACATCATGGAACTTTGTGTAAAGGCCCAGATCACACCGTTTTTTCCGGATTTCATGGCACGCTGAACCAGATTCAGCATAAAGAAATTGCACGCTCCCGCCGCAGTCAGGCAGAGGAATTGCAGCCAAACCTGTCCCCATGAAACCGATCCGCCGAAAAGGAACGCCGCCCAGCTGCAGAAAAGCAGCACCAGAAGTGCCGAATACGGCTGGATCTTGGCCGCCGGAGCATTGCGGGTCGCACCGGCTGCCATCACCGCAGCCAGTCCGGCCCAGCAGATGCCGGTTCCGATCAGAAGCAGAAAACCGTTAAGCATCAATACACCGGAATTGAAACGGGTTCACCGTCTTTATCGGCGGATTCTTCGGAACGCAGTCCGGCGGCGGTCCAGTTCAGACAGCGTTTCAGGGTAAGTTCGTTTTCCTTTGTCCCCGCAACGACAGCGGCAAAGTCATTGAACATCACACCTACGCCTTCATTGTACACACCGTACCGGCGGATCTCTTCATCCGGGAGCCAGCCTTCGGACATATCCGGCAGAAACTCTTTCAGCGCGAAGAGGTCGATCCACTCGTTTGAACCGCAGATCCCTTCGATGCTGACTTTGTGGGTGGCTTCCTGTTTTTCACGGCGGTCGCCTTCATGGTAAGCCCCCGGATAACTGCGTCCGCCTTCATAAACGCCTTTGGTTCCCTGAATGGCGTAGAAGAGATAATTGTCCGGCCGTGGCGACAGGAAGTCCTGACGCAGACGGATCAGTTTCTTTGATTCGGTATGCAGCAGCAGATTGCAGGTGTTGTCGGCCCGCAGTCCCCAGGGATGAGGATAACTTCCACAGCCCATGCAGGACACCCGGGTGAGCGGCTCATAATCAAAAGCCTGCATCAGAGGGCCGAGTGAATGGGTGATATAAACGTGGCCGCGGTGCATGTGGTAGACATTCTGCCGCCAGTTGCCGATGAAGGGGAAACCTGCCCGCTGATGAAAGTTCATCAGATAGTCCCCTTCTGCATAATAGACTTCGCCGAAAAGCCCGGCTTTGACCATTTTCATGACCATATCCCATGCTTTGAGGTAGCAGTAGTTTTCGGCAAGCATGTAGACTTTGCCGCTCTTTTCCTGCGCCTTGAGCATATCTTCGGCATCCCGCATGTCGGTTATGCAGGTCACTTCCGAAAGGACGTGTTTCCCGGCTTCAAAAGCCTGGATCGTATGCAGGGCATGGCTGGGGATCGGTGTGGCGATATACACGGCATCGAGCGAGGGGTCTTTGAGCATCTCTTCATAGTCATAATAGACTGTATTGACGCCCACTTTTTCTGCACACGTATCTGCGGTTTGCGCATTGCAGTCGCAGATCGCGGCAATATTCACTTTGGAGGCAAATTTCTGAGCGATTTCGATCGAGGCCTTGCCCCGATGCAGCCCGACGACGCCGATCTGTAATTTTTTTTCACTCATGGCAAGTACCTTTATCAATCATGATAGACGGGGATCTCGACCGGAACACCATTCTGATCGCTGGACATTTCCGAGCAGATCCCGGCGGCGGTCCAGTTCAGCGTTTCTTCCGGAGACAGCGGAACGGGGGTGTTGTTCAGCACGGCATCTGCGAACATTTCAAAGATCGGCACGGTGCCGCCGTTGTAGCCGTTGTCGAACCATTCTGCCGGAATATTTTTCCAGTAGTCCGGCAGAAATTCATCGGCGAACTCTTCGAGGTCACGCCATTTGCCGGGTTCCCCCTGACCGTGGAGATAGACCCGCTGGTCCATTTTCTGGATTTCACGGACAAACGGGCCATTGTAGCTGTGGGATCCCTCAAATCCGCCTTTGGTTCCCTGAAACGCATAGTAGAGGAAGTCGCTGGGACGGGGAGAGAGGAAATCCTGTTTCAAATGGATCAGTTTGCGGGATTCTGTCTGGATGGTCAGGACGGTGGTATTGTCAGCCCGCAGTCCCCAGTGGCGGGGATAGCTGCCGCTGCCCATACTGGAAACATATTTCAGATCCTCGTTGAACAGCATCGCGAGCGGTCCGAGGGAGTGGGTGATGTAGACGTGACCGCGGTGCATGTGATAGACATTCTGCCGCCAGCCGCCGACATACGGATAGCCCGGACGCTGGGTGAAGTCCATGCTGTAGTTGCCTTCGGCATAGAAAATCTCACCGAAAAGTCCTGCCTTGACCATATTCATAATGATCGACCACGGACGGAGGAAGCAGTACTGCTCTGCCATCAGATATTTTTTGCCGGATTTCTGAATGGCTTTCTGTATACGGGTGCAGTCTTCAAGCGTGGTGGCGCAGATGACTTCCGAGACGACGTGTTTTCCGGCATTGAGAGCCTGAACGACCATATCGGCATGGGTCGGGATGGGGGTGGCAAGATAGACCGCCTCCATATCCGCATTTTGAAGCATCTCTTCGTAGGACGTGTAGATTTCGCCCTCAAAAGAGGCTCCGGCATTGTTGTTGGCGGCAGCGACACCGGCATCTGCTCCGCCGAATTTTTTTACGACGTTTTGCAGCCGGACTTCATCAATATCACAGATTGCCGTGACGTCGATCAGCTTGGATTGTTCCCGGAGCATCGCTCCGACGCCGGCTCCGCGCCCCAGACCGACGATACCCATTTTCAGTTTTTTCATTTTGCAGAAGCCTCTCTCTGTTCATTCAGTACCTGGATCCCTTTTTCAAATGCGGCAATGGCATCTTCCATTTTTTCTCCGGCCGGAAATTCCAGCGAGCATTTGCCCTGATAGTTGTATTTTTCGAGCAGGCGGAAGACATTGGCAAAATCGACTTTGCCTTCGCCGTAGGGGATCATACTGTTGCCGAGAGCGGCATCCCGCAGATGGACGTGGGCAAGACGGTTGCCGACGATCTGCATAACTTCTTCGATCGGGGCTCCGGTAAAGGTGATGTGGGCAACGTCCATCGTGCAGAGGAGACGTTCCGGCATATAAGCCCAGTAGGTTTTGATCTGTTCCAGTTTTTCGGAAACTGTGCAGCGGTGGGGGGCTTCCACGGAAAGACGGATGCCGTACTCATTCCAGGCGATCAGGGAGAGTTCGTTCAGATAGGAGGCGATTTTTTTCAGGCCTTCGATCGTATCGGTACCTTCCTGGATACCGCCGCAGCCGAGCGTAACGACTTCAGCGTTGTAAGCGTGAGCGAGACGCAGAGCCTGCAGATGATAAGAGCGGATCGTTGTGTTGGCGGGATGAAAACCGGCACCGATATTCAGTGCGTGGATGTGGATACCGCAGGATCCGGCCTCGGCAGCTTTTTCTTTCATTTCGTTTTCAGTCATCTCGTGAAGATGCAGAAAATGCGGCGTGAATAATCCGGCGACCGTGACCTCCATTTCATCAAAGCCGTGTGCTTTGACCTGTTTCATAGCCTCCCGCAGCGGAAAGTGGCGGAATACCATACTTGCTGCAATCAATTTTCCCTGGAACATTGTGAACCTCCTGTTGTAAGTTTATTGTTGATTGCGTTATAAAATGCTCTGCTGAAGTCCGAAACGTTTTTGCGCCTTTGCAAATCCCGCGTTCTGACTTCCGGTGATCGCATTATGTATCGTAATATATCTCTTTTTTTTTCAAAAACCTTGATATTTTCTAAAAAAATGGTATTTTTTGGACATAGTTTCTCTGTTTGGCGAAAATATCAAGGTTTTTGGCTGCGAAAAACTATCGAAATACGGCTGCTGAAAAAACAAACGCCGGATTTGATCTGGCGGTTGGTCAGCAGGTCGATACACCAGTAGATCCCATTCTTTTTCAATTCGCTCAGGGCGAAAAACATCCGGTCGAGATTGGTTTGGTCGATTGATTCCATTCCATTCAATATCAGTGGATACATGCAGTGCCGAAATCCACCGCACTGCGCTGATCCGGGGCAAGTCCTCCGCCGAAAGTCAAACTTCTCATCCCTGTTTTTTCGGCATTGTTGATCCGTATGGAGAGGCCGAATTGAGCGGCTTTGGGCGGCAGTGCAAAGGGGATCGCCAGCTCATAATCCACGGTATTCCCCTTGCGGACGATACGGGCGTCGCTCTGGTCGAAGAATTTTGCACCCTCCATGCCGAATTTGCCATTCCAGCGGTATTTTTCGATTTTTCCGCCCTCGGTCAAGGCGAAGCCGGCTTCAAAGGCGTTGTCATCGTACCCTTTTTCAAGTGTGCAGTTGAAATCAGGGTCAATACCGACGATCACGGAATCGCCTTTTTCGATGTAGCCGAGCGATTGCTGCTGGATATGCGATGTATCAGTGACCCGGATCGCCAGATACAGTTTCCCGCCGTGATACCGCCCCTTGATACGGGCATTGAACGGTGTGCCGCCATCATTGGCACTGAGCGTTACCGGCGTATTCTGCCAACTGTCAAACCAATTTTTCGCTCCGCTCTGTGCGGGCGTGATCCGGATGATGGGGAACAGCAGTTCCTGCTGATATTCTTTGTCTTCCGCCTGGAAAGCTCCTTTGGAAAAGGCTTTGCCGTTGCTGGGATAGTCGAAACGGTTGTGTGACAGTTTCACCGGAGCGATTTCGTAGGAGAGCAGGGTGCGGTTGTGGGCCGGGACCGTCACGTTTTTGCGCCGATACGGTATAACATCCAATGTTTTTCCTGAAAAGAACAACGTCCCGGAAGCACTCTTGTCTGTGAAATTTTTCAACTCCACATGCCGTCCGCGGACGAGCATTGTGATCTCTCCGCACAGAGAGACCTCAAGGGGCAGTGGAGCCATTGTTTCCCCGTCAGCACTGCCGCTGAGGAGCAATTCACTTGTGCCGGAACCCTTACCGGTAACAGTAACGTTGACCAACTTCTTTTCGCCGGGGGGCAATTTGAATTTTTCAGGAGAAAATTGAACCTTTATGGCCTCGATCCCCTGGGCTTTCAGATGGACATCGACGGATTTGTCTGAAAAGTTTTTGACCGCACAATTCAAAACCCGGGGAGTATCCGGCTGTATGTCGCAGCGGAAAAATCCCTGACTGTGCAGCGGCAGCAGCAGCACCTTCTTTGAATACGGAACGTATTTTGTGCCGGGTGTGCCGTAATCGGGCAGACGCAAATCTTTCTGATCGACATCGACCCCTTTGATGAAAAGCGCAAAGTCTTTCGGACACTTCAAAATCACCTTGTTTCCGCTGATCGGAAACTGGTGGGTGATTTTGTTGCCGAATGCGTCAAATACTTCAAATCCTTTCCGGACCGGGACTGCAATGGTGGAACGGTCCCCGGGGAATTCACGCCAGATGGCGGCACGTTTGATGCCATCTTTTTCCGTAACGTAGACATTGTATCTTTTATCAATGTTCCACTCTCCGGCATTTTTGACCCCGCTGTAAAAGTTACTGATGAAATTCATTGCGGCATAGGAGCCGGAAACACCGCTGTAACCGGCGACCATGTGGCCCGATATCATCCGGTCAAATCCCCATTCGCAATGGTGAACGATACCGAGGAAAAATTCGACCGGATATTTTTTGGAGAAATATTCCACCTGAACGTGGAACGGGTCGTGATCCGCCCCGGATTCCGTGTCGATCACAACCGTATTTTTCTGCCAGGCATGGAATTCACGGATACCGTCTTCCACACTGACGGCAGAAATTTTCTGTCCTCTCAGCAAGTAAGGATGGACTGCTACCGCATCATAGAAATTTCCGCCGTTCATCGGCAAAAAGACCTGATTGAATGCATCGATCAGCGGGCTGAAACCGCAATTCGTCACCACGGCATCGGGGTTGACTGATTTGATCGTGCAGTAAGCCGTCCGCAACAGCATCGAATACTCTTTGGCATTGGATTCCGGTTTCCAGCCGCCATGCAAATGACATTCATTGCCGATTTCGTAGTAGCGGATACGGCCTTTGAAATGTTCGGCGATCTTCCGGATTTTTTCTCCGTAACGCAACGGGTCGAATTCCGGGAATGGACTTCTTTCGGCGTGTATCGGAATACAGGCGATCGTCTCAATGCCTTTTTTCAGCAGGGCATCAACAAAGCAGTCCGTCGGGCCGAAATCATAGGTTCCATCGGGGCCGATGCGGAAGTTCTGGGCAAAAAAGCGTGCTTTTTTGAATCCGCAATCCGCCATCGCTTTTGCCGTATTGGCGGCGTCATCGGGCAGAAAGATCGGATATGCGATCGCAATGGCAGAAAGTTCCGGAGCATTTTTTACTTTTTCCGAGACGGCATAATCCAGTTCCCGCTGCAATGTTTTTTTGCTGTGTTCATCTGTCAGGCGGACGACCAGTTTGAAACCGCCTTTGCGGCTTGTCGGCAAGTCGACATGCGTTTTGAGACACTCACGGCCTTTCAGGAAATATTTTTTCTTGAATGTTTTGAGACTCTTTTTATAAACCAAATCGTACCACTCAAATTGAGCAGAGACCGCAGTCGGTTTGTCATACAAATTCTGCAAAGTAAGTTCCGGAGCGGCTTTTTCGCCCGGAGCAACGGCCCAGACATACCGGTCGGGGAAGATAAAGGTGGCATCGATGTTTCCCGGCACGTAGCGGACAAGCTCCAGATTGGCCAGTTCAAGCACATTGCCGCTGATTTTTTTCATCGGGAACATCAGCTGAACGATACTTCTTTCCGGAGTATTATGTCTGTCGTCGATTTTGAAAACGATCGATTTGCGCTGCCAGTCCCCCGGAGCAAATTTGAACGTATTGACATTTTTCAAACCGTAATTTTCATCTTTGGTACGGCAGATGAATTGGACCGGGGTGGAGCCTTTTACCCGTCCGGTAATGGTGAGACGGTACTTTTCGCCCGGGAAAATCTTGAAACAATGGGTCAGCAAATCGGCACGTTCCATTGCTGCCGGTATTTTTGTGCCGTCAAGAGCAAGGTAATTTTTGCCATTTTCTTTTTTGATATGGTAACGGGCAAAGGAACATCCGCCCCAGTGGGAAAATCCGGTATCTCCCTTGGAAAAATCGCCATTCTGCAGGACATTCAACATGCCGCAATGGTTATTTTCCACCTTGTAGACGTTTGGGGTCTCCGGCTTGTCTTTGCCCATAAAATCCCGATATTCCCGGACGGGAAGTTTCTGATCGGTGACAACGGTCAGTACTCCCAGCGGCGCATTGCTCCGCCAGGCACTTTCTGCGGCATCGGGATGCCAGGCGATCTTATGTTCCCGCCCGGTGGAGTCATTGTCGTTGTAATGCAGAGAAAATCCGGCCGCAATACGGTCAGCGGGTGTAAATTCAAAAAGTTCATTCTGCAGCGGGATCGCAATTTCAAATCCCCAGCCCCCGGCAACGGGGACTGCTGCGATCTCCGGCATAAAGAAACGGGTGTAGTTGTCACTTCCTGCGAAGTGAAACACGCCGGGATTTGCCGGATCCGGGTTGATCCGGATCTGGATATCACACGGTGCTTTTTTGCCGTTATTCAGCGAGGGCGAAAAATAGATCTCCACGGAATCCGACGTGTAGGAAAAGGGACGGACACCGACCAGTTTGTCGTCAAGGACCCGGACCAGCAGATAAAGGTTTTTCTGATCCATGGCCGCCTTGAACCGGACAGAACAATCGGCATCCCCGGCGGGAGGGGCGAAGCGGTTGATGACGTATTTGAGGGAATCCTCAAAAGCGACGGCATCCCAATCGGAAGTCTTTCCGTCGATGGAAATCGTATTTCCGTAAACGACGGGATAGATCTTCCCCGGCTGAAAAAGTTTTTGGGCGCGCTCCTTTGCCGTCCCGGTAACAGCGGACGGAGGAGGCGTTTTATTTTCAGCTGCTGCACGCAGAACCGCATGATGCTCTGCTTTGACAGTATCCGGCGACACAACAGCTCCGCCGGCCAAATTTGCAGCGATCAACGCTGTTCCCAGTAAGAAACGCATTATTGCACCTTGAAATTACTTTTTTCTTCCGGAGTCATCTCCATAAAGAGCCGGATTTCGTGAACGGTGACTTTCAGCGGGAAACGGGAGTTGATAATCACCTCGGCAAAGGCTGTTTCCGGCGGGATCTTGCCGGTGAAAACAAACGTCTTTATGCCGGTACAGGGTTTGATATTCGTAGCCGCACCGATTCTTCCTTTTTCATGGATCCACTTTTTATTGGCATTGAAACAGGCCAATTTCAACTGCGAGACCCAGCCTTTTTCGTTAGCAATAACATCGTAGGGGTCTGAAACTTCAAGATCTGCCTCAAGACGGAACGCCCGGTCGGCAGGCAATGCCATCGCCAGCTTCTGACTTAACTGGATATAGTCCGGCTGTTTATTGGAAAATTCAATGGTTTTCCCAACCAGAAAACACCTGTGCAGCTGCCAATGCAGTTTTCCTTTGGAAAAATCCCCATTTTGAACAAGGTTGACTTTTTCTGCGCAAAGAACAGATGCCATACAGAGAAGGATCAAGAGAGAAAGCTTTTTCATAATTATTTATAACTTCTTATTTATTTCATTTAATGATCAGAAAGTATATTGCTGGGCAGGATTCGCCATACGGTAATTTTTCGCCTGATAAGTGATATACGTGGTATCACCGTTGACGCCAAAAATCTCATAACGCACTTCGGCTGCGGTGTGCGCCCCGGCGTGGCCGTCGCCGAAAAGGATATTCTGCCGATCCAGATGACGGAAATGGAAATAACTTGAGGTATTGAAAACAGGTCCCTGCTTCCAGCCCGTTTCGATAGAATCACTTCTTACGCTGTCCAGCAAAAGCGGATATTGCCCGGGAACTTTGCATTTTGTGGCAGTATACACCGCCACTCCGCTGTACGATATATGGCAATGACCGTAATACTCTCTGAATTTCACGTAATCAGAAGTATTGGTTGTACCAACAGCGTGAAGTACGCCGTAACAGTTATGGAAAGGAGATTTGTTGTTCCAGCCGGATTGCATTGTCCGGCCCGTCGGGCAAGCGGTGGGTGCATTGACATCCAGAGAAACCAGACCGGCTTTCCATAATTGAGCGGGCCAATAATGAGAGCCGCCCAGCTCGGAATAACCGGGAGCCCCGTACATCAGCATTTTGCCGTTGTAATCGGCTTCGTAGAGGGCAATACATTTACCGACGGTCATCAGCGTATTGATGCACGTGATCGCCCGGGCTTTTTCCCGTGCCTTGTCCAATGCCGGCAGCAGCATGGCAGCGAGAATAGCGATGATGGCAATGACGACCAAGAGTTCGATAAGGGTGAAACGTCGCATAATATTGATTATGTTACGCTGTTTGAGGCTGTTTCTTTTCATAATTTTTTCTTTCCTTGTTACTTTCTTTTTATTTTGAGGGTGATTTTTTCATTCTGGGTTCACATAATCAATATTATGCGAA
>JAFTUS010000105.1 GCA_017466125.1 Lentisphaeria bacterium
AGAAGGCTGTGGATTGATACCGCAATGGTATTGTGAACAGCGTAATACCTATACCATAAATACAACTCGTTTTGCTGTGGATTGATACCGCAATGGTATTGTGAACAGCTTTTATCACATTAAAAATGTATCGTATATAGCTGTGGATTGATACCGCAATGGTATTGTGAACAGCTTTTTGATTTTATAATCAATGCAAATTTTCCGAAAAAATTTTATAACCTTTTCTTGAAAAATCGCCTTGCTGTGATAGATTATGTGACAAAGGTATTTGTTATTACAAATCAGGGGATATATGCAGAGAACCGTTCTTTTTGACACTGTTTCAGAATGGAATTTGTGCCTTTTTCAATGGGTAGGCAACGAAAAAGGTGGCAAAGGTCCGGGAGATTGCCCGGAATACTCCCCTTGATTTACCGGGAACCTTGGCAGAATATGTTCCAGAACGCTTCTGCCGCTTGAAGAATTTGCGCTGGAGTATGTGGAAACCGGAAGTTCAAATACCGCCGGGCAGACGCTTGGTTTTTACCGGAAATTTTTTGATAAACTGACTTGAGGTGAATATGAATTCGGGCATAAAACAATTTTTCTTCTTTGTTTTGCTCTTTGCGCTCTCTGTTATCAGAGGCGGAGAGATCAATGCTGTTTTAGCAACCGTGAACGGACATCCGGTCTTTCTGGGCGACATCCTCCCTATGACACGCTCCGCCGAATATCAGGCTCATGCCGCTTTCAAAGGCAGCGAACTGGAAAAACGCATCAAAGAGTTGCGCCGTCAGGCAGTCAATGACTTTATCGACCGCAGACTCCTGCTCGGTGCTTATGAAGCCGCTCCTTTCAAACTGCCCCCCGGTATGGTGGATCAGCGCATGGATGATCACGCCGTCCGTATGGGGTGCAATTCACGCCGGGAATTCGCTGTCCTGCTGCGCAAAGAAAAAAGTTCCGTGGAAGAACTGCGCAAACTCATTACCGAACAGTTGACCGCTGAATTGACCCTCTACCGGCAAATCCAGCCGGGAATTCAGGTCTCTCCGCAGGAGGTCTATGAATATTATAAGAACAACCCCGCCTTATTCAGTACCGCAGCGTTTTTTGAACTGGCTATGATCCTGCTGGCAAAAGATACACCGCCGGAAGAGGCAAAGCACATCGGAGAAGAGATCCTCGGCGATCCCGCCAACTTTTCCGCTTTCGCCCGGCAGTACAGCAAAGGCCCCAATGCCGCCGCCGGAGGCGATCTCGGACGCATTGCAGGAAATTTGCTCCGCAAAGAGTTTGCCGCCGCACTGAAAAAACCGGAAACCGGCAAAGTCTACGGCCCGCTGCCGACCGCCGACGGCATCGCTTTTCTCAAACTGTACGGTCATCAGCAGGAAAAGAAAACGCCTTTCAGCGAAGCCGCATTGGAAATCAAAAGAAAACTCGAAACGCAGAAAAGAACCGAAAATATCCAAAAATATCTGAAAAAACTGCGTTCAGAAGCAGTCATTCGCATTTTTTTCTGAAAAACGCTTTACTTTTTAACAAAGTTGTATTATATTGCACAATGACAAAATTGTTGCAACATATTGAAATTGAGAAAAAATGAAACTTTATTGTAACGCTTGCAAGCATATATTCAAAACAGAGTATCAGGAAAACGGCGGAGAAATCCCCTGTCCGCAGTGTCAGAAACCTGTTGCCATGCCGGAGGCGGAAATCGCTCCCGGTGTCGTAGTTGACGGCTATCTTATCGTGCGCGAGATCGGTCAGGGCGGCATGGGCAAGGTTTACGAAGCAAAACAACTTTCGCTCGACCGTTCGGTCGCCTTGAAAGTTCTGCTGGCGAAATTCGCCCAAAACCGGGAATATGTGGATGGCCTGATGCGCGAAGCCCGCGCCGCCGCCAAGATCAATCACCCCAACATCGTTCAGGCATATTCGGTCGGCGAAGAGGACGGCATTGTTTTCTTTGCAATGGAAATGGTTCGGGGCGAAACCATGAAACAGCGTTTGAAACGGGAAAAAGTGCTGAAATTCGACGAAGCCGCCCGGATCATCCGTGATGTCGCCTCCGCCCTCGATGTGGCGTGGCGGGAACAGAAACTGGTTCACCAGGATATCAAACCCGATAATATCATGCTCAATGACAACGGTTTTGCCAAACTTGCCGACCTCGGTCTTGCCAAAACTGCCGCCGATCCCGAAGAAGAGGCGGGCGATGAAGTTCTGGGAACTCCCCAATACATCAGTCCGGAACAACTCACCGGCGTCCCCACGGATGTGCGCAGCGATATTTACAGCCTCGGGGCGACCTTTTACCAATTCGTCACCGGGCGTTTCCCCTATGTTGCCGATACCGGTGAAGAGTTGGCACGCATGCACGTAGACGGCAATCTCCAGCCGCCCAAAGAGGTCAACCCCGATTTGCCCGAAGAACTTAACGCTATCATTATAAAGATGATGGCGCGTGACATCAACAAACGGTATCAGGACCCGAAAGTGCTTATAAAAGCCCTTGAAGTATTTTTGCGCGGTTACCATCCGTCGGAAACTGCCGCTGTGCCGAAATTTGATGTAAAGAAGAAAAATATAAAAATTCCGGCAATGAAAGTTCCGGCGATGAAGGCTCCGGCGGTCAAAGCTCCGGCAATGACGATCCCCGCCGTCAAACCCGTCACTCCTCCGGCGGAGGAGAAAAACGATGAGGAAGAGGAACTTACTCTTGCCCCCCCGGCCCAGAAAGCCCTGAATGTGGTTCCTCCGCCCCCGCCGACTCCGGCAGAACCGGCTCCGGCAGTGGTCATTCCCGCTGAAAAAATCGTCCCGGTCGCAAAACCTGTTACCGAAGAACCCGTTCCGGTAATTCCGGTTGCCAAGCCGGTGGATAAGGTGGAAGACAAAGCAGAAGACAAAGAGGAGGTCCCGCTGGTTCAGCCGGTTGCAGTTCCTGTTCCGGCAGAAGCCGCAGAAGCCCCGCAAGCGGAAGAAAAACCCCGGAAAAAATTCCGTTTCCCGCTCTGGCTGCTGATCGTGCTGATCGTATTGTTCGTTCTCGGCGGTGCCGCCGCCGGATTGTGGTTCTTCCGTGACCACATACCGTTTATGAAAAAAATTCTTCCGGCTCAAACCGAAGAAAAAGAAAACAGCACTGAAAATAAGGAAGAACCGCAGAAAAAAGCCGCTCCGGTTCCGGCGCAGCCCGCACCCAGGCCCCAGCCCGCAGTTCCGCCGAAACCGGCCGAACCGCCCAAGCCCGTGACCCGTGCCGCTTTCATGAAACAAATTGAAGAACTCCGTTCGCAGGCGCGTTCCGGCAAACTGAAAGGCATGGAACTGCTGAAAGCCGGGGATGCTTTCATGCTCAAATTCAAAGAACCCGTCACCGATGAGGAGAATTTCGCATTGACGCTCTTTATCGATGAGTTTTACGCCAAAGCCGATGAGACACTGCGCATGGCTCCGGCACGCAGCAGAGCCGCCGCAGAGTACAGCAAGGCAGTGCTGCGCCGCGCCGGAGAATTGAAGGCAGAAGAGGCCCGCCGTCTGGCCGTCGAAGAAGATTTGCGCCGTAAGGCACAGGCCGCAGAAGAGGCAAAGCGGCAGTCTGAAATCACCGCCCGTGAGAAAAATGCTGAAACTGCACGGCTCAATGCCGCCCGTTTGCAGACTGCCCAACAGGAGATCCAGCCGCTCCGCAATGCCGTTGCTCTGGCGTTGAAGGAGTCCGTTGCGGCATACGACCCTGCCGCCCTGCAAAAAGCCATTGCCAACGGAAAACGCTATAAACTGCCCTACGGTATCCCCGGCCCGCAGGAGATGCAGCTTTTGCGCAATTTCCATGGTTTCTGCAATCAGGCGATGGCGGAATTCAATCTCTACAAGAATTTCCGTCAGCGGTTGAGCCGTATTTCCGACCGCCGTCCCTTCCAGCTCTCCCGGGGCGGAGAGTTGCTGACGATCGTCGGAGTTGCTCCCGGCAAAATCAGCAGTATCAATGCGGATGGTTCGCTTGACGAAGTGCAGTTGAGTTCCAGAAAGATGAAGTCAAACTTCCTCAACCGCCTTCATATACGGGTCAATCGGGAAAAGGGAACGAAATTCACTCCGAAACAGGTCTCCTTCTATTACGAATTGATGGAAGGAAACTTTGAGGCTGAACCCTGCAACGATTTCTGGAAACAGATACTTGCCGTGAAGCCATGAGATTTTTACTGATCCTGTTGTTCAGTACAGTTTTTTCATTACAGGGAAAAGAGATTTTGAACGAAGAAAGATTTATCATCGACCGGAAGAGCGGCGAACGTTTCAAAGAGTCCGTCATGGGAGACAGTGCGTTACGCTTTGCTTATGAAACACTGCTGGGACGCAGTTTGTGGGGAGTCCTTTTCAACAGTTCGTTCCTGTCGGATCTGATGGGGAAATACTACGATTCCCCCGCTTCCCGGAAAAAGATAGCCGCATTGACCTCCATCCCCGGATGCCGGAGCGAAGAGGCGGAGTTCCCGCCGGAGAGATACGCCTCGTTCAACGACTTTTTTGCGAGAAAACTGAAAGCCGGAGCGCGTTCGTTTGACCAGTCTCCGGAAACGCTGGTTTCGCCTGCGGACGGCAGACTGTTGGTCTATTCCGGCTTGAAAACAGATGATCCGATCCCGGTGAAGGGGGCGCAGAAAACGCTGAATGACCTCTGCTGCGGCAAATTGTCAGCAGACAGCAGTTGGGCGGTCGCAGTAGTACGGCTTGCTCCGGTGGATTACCACCGTTTTCATTTTCCCTGTGACAGCAAACAGGCGGATTTGCCCCTGACCGTCAAGGGCAAATACCACTCCGTCAATCCGGTCGCACTTGTCAGGCGGCCCGACCTTTATGTGGAAAACACCCGCCAGATCACCGGATTGACGTCCGGCGTATTCGGAACTTTTTATTATCTGGAAGTCGGTGCATTCGGTGTCGGCTCCATTATCCAGACATCCGTCCCCGGGGAACACCGGAAAAATGATGAAAAAGGATTTTTCAAGTTCGGCGGCTCGACCGTTATTCTGATTTTTGAAGACAACAAACTCCGGTGGGACGACGATCTGCTGAAAAATTCAGCCGCCGGTATGGAAACTCTGATCCGGTGCGGAGAGAGGCTCGGCAGCAGCCGTTAATGGATCCGCATGTTTTCGCGGAGAATGATAACATCACTTTCCTGTGTGCTGTTCACTGCCTGTATGTAGAAGTAAACCAACAGGAAAAGCAGTGCCGTCAGGAAGATGGCAATGATATACAGTATCCAATTCTTTTTTTCTCTGCTGCCCGGCAGGGGGTGCTTCTTCAGTGTGGGAACTTTGCGGGTGACTGAAAGCAGAGGGGCCGCTTCTTCCGGAGAAAATTCCGGCGGTTCTTCGGTTGCCGCCAGCGTGGATGCCAGCGGGATCGACGGCAGTTCCGGTTTCATTTCACGTGCCGCCTTTACCAGCGGACTTGCCGCATATTCCTGCGGGATCTCTCCGGGGGCATCCTGTTTCAGCAGATATGCCGCCTGTTCCCGGATTTTTTTCAGAAGGGGCGAGCCGCTTGGTACTGCTCTTAAAAAGCAGGAGCAATTTTCGATCTCTCCGGAAAATGCCGTTGTAAATGTAAAATCCGCCCGAACCGATTCCGGGAGCAGAAAATAAACTTCACCGAAAAGTTCCAGCAGACCGTAACTGTCAATGTATTCCGGAGAAAATTCCAGATAGAGCGGTTTATCCGGATGCGCGAGGAAACGTTCCGCCACAACGCCCGCCCAACCGGCATCGCCGAGCAGGGCTTCCCAGAGATAGGCGCGATGCCCCAGACGTTTGCGTGCTTTCAGGTGCATACGCAGCGGCAGTTTTTCCGGCAGCAGTTCCCAATCGACACAAAAGTTGTCGCAGCGCAGCACGCCCGGAGCCATGCCGGGACACATTTCCAACTCTTTGGTATTCCGGAAGACAAGGTGATGCGCAACTCTTTCTTCGCCGTCAGTGCTGGGGGAAACATGGCTGAGAAACGGGTACTCCTCATTGCCGCAGAGCAGTTTCATACTGGAAAGCACCACCGGGTCACAGGCGATGCCGGGGGTGGCAAAGCAACTGATTTTTTCCAGTTCCCGGCTCAATTCGTCCGGAATGTCGATGGTGCTGGAAACGGTCGTAAGTTTGCAGTCCTGATTTTGGGGTTCCACCTGTGCGGATATGCAGATATATTCGTACATCATGCACCGCCTTTCCGGGATTGGATGAGAATTTCTCCTGCTGCAAACTGTTTCACGATGTTTATTCCTGTTTTTGTTCCAGATAGGCAATCAGTTTTTCAATGGAACAGAGGCGCAGACCATGTTCTTTGCAGAACACCTCCAACTGCGGGACCCGTGCCATTGTGCCGTCCGGATTGAGTATTTCGATAAGGACTCCGATCTGCGGCAGACCCGCAAGTTTGAGCAGATCCAGAGTTCCTTCGGTATGTCCGTCACGTTTCAGTACGCCGCCCTCTACTGCCAGAAGGGGGTTCACATGCCCAGGGGAGTAGAAATCTTCGATGGTGCTTTTGGGGTCCGCGATTTTCAGGATCGTATTGGCTCTGTCGGCGGCGGAAACGCCGGTAGTGCATCCTGCGATCGCATCGAGCGTTTGAGTGAATGCTGTTCCGCGCGGGTCATGTTTCCCTGCGGGACGCGAAAGGGAGAGCCGTTTTCCCTCCTCCGGAGAGACCGGTACGCAGAGAACGCCGCGCCCGTACTGGAGCATAAAATTGATTTTATCGGGAGTTGCAAGAGAACCCGCCATGATGAGGTCGCCCTCATTTTCGCGGTCTTCATTATCGGTAAGAACAACGATTTCGCCTGCTTTCAGTGCGGCGACAGTATCTTCAACGGTATCAAACATTCTTTCTTTTCCTGATTTCAAGTATTTTTGATAATATACAACCTCTCTCAGTCAAATGCAAACAGAAAGAAAAAAAACCTCTGCTTTTAAGTGTCAGGAGGCAATCATCAGTAGAAATTGAAACTCAGGAGGGTATCTTTACCGTCGATTTTTCCGTAGACGACCCGGAACAGAACTTCGATTGCCGCTTTTCCGTTCTTCGTTTTCACCGCCGGATCAGCGGGAGTGCGTTCAAAACGGATCACCCACAAAGCCACATTTGCAACGGGGTGTTCCATTTTGCGCAAAAAAGAATAAGACACCGGTTCGCCCAACTCTTTGACCATGGATGCTCTGGTTTTTTCAAAGTCCTTCTCTCCGAACTCCTGAATGAGTTTTCCGGGCAATTCCTTCAAAAAAGCAGAGGGATCGTTTTTCACAATGGCACAAACCAGATTTTCGCCCGGTCTGCTGACTGCGGCGGCATCCGGCTGAACGGCATTTCCGTCACTGTTCAGCGACGCACAGCCGCTGAAAACACCGAGGGAAAGCAGGACAAAAAGGAAACAGACTGTCTTATTCATGATTTCTCTTTCTCCGCCGGAGCGGGTACACTTCTGCGGCGTACCCGCCCGGCAGGGGATCACTTGATTTCGTTGGTGTCAATGAGAAGCTGCTGGAAACCGGCGGTTTTCGCCGGGCATTTGGCCATCTCTTCCGTTTCTTTGGCGAGTTTGACCGCTTCACCTTTGACCGTTTTGCTGACCTGATCGGCAGGTGCGGCGTATTCCACAGAGGCGATCAGCACATACTGGGATTTTTTGACCGTATCGGTTTCGGTGGAGAAAAGCCAGCCGAGAACGGGCAGATCTTTCAAGAGCGGAATGCCGTTGACACCACGGGTAACGGTGGTCTTGGAGATGCCGCCGATGACAAAATCTTTCTTGTTGTTACCGACCTGGATCTGGGTTTTGTAGGAAGAACTGTTGATACGGGGAGTTCCGGTACCGGTCCAGCCGACAATGGAGTTGGAAACCAGTTCGATTTCCACTTTTGCCGCACCGCTTCTGATACCGCTTGAACCCAGCGGTTTCACCGTAAATTCGAAACGGTTGCCCTGATCACCGGCAGTGATTGTCTGGGTGTTGCCCTGTGCGGTTGCATGGTCGATAAGGGGATTGGCCGGTTTCAGGTTCTTGTCATTCAAATCCTTGCCGTAGTATTTATTTGCGGCAGCGGAGGGCAGCTGATCGTTGAGAAGGGTCTTATTGGCGATATTTTCGCTTTTCACAGCCATTGCTCCGCTGGCGAAAGTGACCGTTGAAGTCTTGCCGTCAGCGACATGGATGGTTCCCTCTCCGACGATTTTCGCCTTGCCGTTGTTGGCGAGGAAGTCAAGATATTTGGTGTTCCACTTGGGGTTGAAGTTGTAGAACGAGGCGTCCGTAAACCCCATATTGGGGGTGAGGCGTCCGCCGAGCCAGTTCTGATTGTACCGTCCGCCCACGGAGAAGAGGTCGATACCGTCATTGTTTTTCCATGCCTGGAAGTCAAGACCGAGTTTCTGATCGTTTTCGGCGAAAACTTCCAGAACTTTGTAGGTAACGCGCACCTGATTGATGGGCGTATCGACCTGTTTCAGAAAGTCTTTGACCGTAGCGAGATCCCAGCGGTTCACCGTGAGGAGCAGCGCATTGAGATCGGAATCGACCACGCCGCCGGCAGTACCGGGCATTTGCAGGCCGTCTGGGTGACGGGCAAATTCCACGCCGTCCGGAGCGGCAAAACCGATTTTGCTCTCTTCGAGGATGGTAAGAAGCGTTGACGCACTGCTGTATTTGGGGTAGTAGATCATCTCCACAGAACCGGAACTGTAAGCCATTTTGGGCTTGTCGAAGGTTGCGACCAGTTCATCGAAACCGGTATTATTGCCGTTTTTCTGAAAACGGTACTCTTCTGCGGAAATAAGGATCACACCTTTGCCGCCGACAAAGCGGACCGCATCCACAGCGACCGGACTTCCGGCGATGGTCGTTCCGGCAACCACATGGCGGAGGATGCCGCGCATGGTGTAGGGATCGGCATGTTTGAGTACATAGGCTTTGGTTATGACAAAGGGATCAGAGTTATCGCGGATGAACCGCACCTGTTTGACGCCGTCTTTGATCTCAACATTGAGTTTGGTTTCAACATTGGAAGCGGCGTATGCGCCGGTGGGCTTATTGTTCAATGCCGGCAGCGCACCGGGCGGAACCAGTGTTTTCTGTGCAAACGCAGGCACGACAGAGAAAGCGGCGGCGGAAAGAAGCGTAAAAACCGTTTTATTCATGATGTAAATTCCTTCCGTTTTCATTTAGCGTTGTTTTCGGGGTGAACCAGATTGGCTTCCGCCGTCACGATGATGTAGGTCTTCTCTTTGACGGTGGTCGTCGTGCTGAAGAGATATTTCAGAACGGGGATCTGGCAGAGGAAGGGCACACCGGTAGTCTGTTCCACATCCCGTTCAACGACCGATTTGTAGAAGAGCTGCTCCTTGCCGAAATCCATACAGGCGGCGCCGTTGACACTGGCAACATTTGCGACGGGATTGCCGAAGTTGTCAAATTCGACATTCTGCGACACGGTCACAGTGTAGGGGAAATTGACACTGCCTTTGTTCTTCTTGTAGAATTCCACAGAAGAGGGGACGAAACCATCCTGATCGGTCTCTTCCGCAGAGGCGTTGAAGCAGATCGTAATGGGTGTTTCACCGACGACGATGCTCAAATCGGGAATGACACTCTGCAGCTGATCGACAGAAGTGGCATGATCCGTATCTTTTCTGATATTGCCGAAGGAGGGTTCCAAAGTAACGCTGGCGGGAGCCGTATTGTTGTTGAGCAGCACCACAGAGGATTCCGCAACGATCTTGGCATTGCCGGACTGCTGCAAAAGACGGATGAAACTCAAATCAAACGCCGGAGCCGTGGCAAATGCGCCGTAGGACCAGTTGAATGCACTGCCGGTGGCGGCGTGCAGAACTTTATCCCATGAAACTCTGCCGGCACTGTAAGCGACGTTGAACAAATTCAAGCCGGGGCCGTTCTTCCAGGCGAGGTAGTCGATACCGACATCGCGGAGGGTGCTTTCACGCACTTCATAGTAACGGAACGTGAATTTCGCCTGCGGAATGGGGCGGTCGAGCAGTTTCACCCAGGATTGGATGTAGTCCACATTGGAGTATTCATCCTTCCAGTAAAGGGCTCCGTTGCGGGCATATCCTCTGCCGACACCGGTCACGAGAATATCATTGACTGCGCCCAGAAAATCTTCGGGAGCGCGGTATTTCGGGAAATAGACCATGCGCAGGATGCCGGTGCCTTCGACCCGGGAGCCGTACGGACTGTATTTGCCGGGCTGATCGAGTTTGGCAACGATATCATCCACGTAGGGCATGAATTTTTCACCGGTCGTCACCAGCAGATACTGGATTTTTCCGGCGGAATAGTTTTGAGCGCGAACGCTGGAAAGTTGGGAGTAACGGTGAGCGGCAGCCGCAACAAACGGCTGGATGTCCAGAGCCTTGACGTGCTTCATGGGATAGACTTTCGTCACCATTCTGACCTGGGCATCATCCTGGATCAGACGGATGGTTCTGGTATCTTCTGCGGCACCGAGCGGCAGAAAACTCATTGCTGCGAGAGCAAAGACCACACTGGTAAATTTTCTCATAAAAAAATCCTGTTTTGTTGTTTGTTTCTGTACCGGACTTCACAAAAGTCCGATAGCTCCGTAAATGAAAAATTGTTTCAAATCGCCGTTATTGACCCTCCCTGTTGTTAAGTTGCAGTTTCCGGACGATATTTATTGAAATATCCCACTTTACATATTTATAAATATAAGTCCATTTTTTCCTGTTGTCAAGCATTATGAAAAAATTTTTGAAAGATGACCTGAAAAATAATTTAAAAAAAATTACATCCGCACTTGTAAATTAAAACAGGGGTTGTATATTACCATAAGTGATATAAAAAAGGAGTTGTTTTCAATGGCCCGCAGTACACGTTTTTTTTCGCTTGCCGGAGAACTTGAACGGGTGATATGCACCCTGAAGCCCGGTGACGCATTACCCTCAGAGCAAACGCTTTCCGAACGTTTTTCCGTAAGCAAGCCCACTTTGCGGAAAGCCTTGCAGGAATTGGCATCCCGGGGATTGATACAAACCGTAAACGGAGTCGGCAGCGTCGTTTGCGAACTGCCGGTCGGCATTATGCGGGAACTGGTTTTTCTCTGTGACGACCTGGTTTTCTTTGCGGATACCTTGAAATCATTTTGTTCAAAAGCAACAGAACTGAACTACATGGCATCGGTCGTGCCGCTGTGCGGAAACCTTCAGGAACGCAAAAGGATCATCCAGACGGTACTGAAACGCAACCCGGCCGGGATCGTTCTCTATTCCCACAGCACCGGCAAACTCAACTGGAATGGCGCACTGCTGCACCTGATGCGCCGTTCCTGCGAACGGGGGGATCTGTTGAGTTTCCATAACGGAGAGGCTGTTGCCGGAATGGTAAAACTTCTCTACCGGAAAAACTGCCGCCGCTTTGCGCTTTTCGGCACTCCGTCGGTCAGTGCTTCCGCTGCCGAAGAGCGGATCAACGGTTTTCTGGACGGATTGCGCCGGGTGCGGCTGCAGTTCCGCCCGGAATATCTCTGCACGGCAGGGACTCCGCCGGAAGAACGGGAGGCGTTTTTTGATCTCTTCCGCAACAGTGCCTCATGCCCGGATGCCGTCTGCTGTCTGAATGACACTTGCGCCGGAGAGTTCCTCAAAGAACTGGAAAAGCGGAACATCTCCGCCGAAAAAATCATGCTCTGCGGCTTTGATGCCTCCCCTGCGGCGGAATTCTTCCGTCATAAACTGCTGACCGCCGCCCCCGCACTGGAAGAACTGGGCATCCGTGCTGCCGAACTTTTGATACGGCGCATCGAAAATCCCAATTTTTCAGAAATAACCGAAACACTGAAAACCGAAATCATTGAAATAGGATAAAATCATCATGGAAAATTTCACCTCGAAAAAATGGCTGAAACCCGGCTCCCGCCAATGTCTGATCCGGCGTGGACTGGTGAAAAGCATGGGCTACACCGATGCCGATCTGGAAAAACCCATTGTCGGGATCATCAATACGTGGGGGGAAACCAACCCCGGTCACGCCAACTTCCGTCAACTTGCCGAAGCAGTGAAGCGGGGCGTCTGGGCGGCGGGCGGTTTCCCGCTCGAAATCAACACCATGTCGATTTGCGAGGTGTTTTTTGATATTTCCAGTTTGATTTACCGCAATCTGCTCTCCATGACCACCGAAGAACTGATCGCCCGTCACCCCTTTGACGGCGTCGTTCTGCTCGGCTCCTGCGACAAAAGCGTACCGGCACAGTTGATGGCTGCCGTCTCTGCCAACAAACCGATGATCTTTCTCCCCGGCGGCCCGATGCTCCCCGGGAACTACAAGGGAGAAACGCTGGTCTGCGGTACGGACAGTTTTAAGTTATGGACCAAATATCAATCCGGCGAAATCACCGAAAAGGATCTTCAGGAGGCAGAAGGCTGTCTCTACGGCAGTATGGGCGCATGCCCCATCATGGGAACGGCAAACAGTATGCAGACGGCGACAGAATCTCTGGGCTTTGCCCTCCCCGGCAGTGCCTCATCTCCGGCAGTTTCCGCGTTGAAAATGCGGCAGGCTGAAGAGTCCGGCAGACAAATCATGTCTCTGATCGAAAAAGATATACGCCCCAAAGATATATTGACCCGCAAGGCGTTGGAAAACTGCATCACAGTCCTGATGAGTTCCGGCGGCTCGACCAATCTGATGATCCACTTGGTCGCCATTGCAAAACGGGCGGGCATCAAACTTGAACTGAATGATTTTCAGCGTATCAGCGAAAAAACAAAAGTTCTCGTCAACTGCAAACCTTCCGGCACAGGTTCGGTCGGTATAGAGTTCCATCAGGCGGGCGGCGTTCAGGCATTGATGAAAGAGTTGGAAAACCTGCTCCACAAAGACGCTCTAACCGTCACCGGCAAAACCGTGGGCGAAAATCTTGCCGGGGTGGAAAAATCCTGGAACCGCAACGCCATTGCCGCCTTTGATAAACCGTTGCAGGAGAATGGCGGCATTGCCGTTCTTTACGGCAACCTTGCTCCCCGTGGAGCGGTGGTGAAGCGTTCTGCGGCATCCATTATGAAATTCAAAGGTGAAGCCCGGGTGTTCGATACCCTTGCCGATGCCGAAAAATATCTGCTTGACCCCGATTCCGATATGGATGAAAACAAAGCGGTCATCCTGCGGGGCTACGGTCCGAAAGGCGCGCCCGGTATGCCGGAATTCGGCAACTATATGCCTATCCCGCCCAAGATGCACAAACGGGGTATCGACGATTTTGTACGCATTACCGATGCCCGTATGTCCGGCGGTGCTTTCGGCACCGTCGTGCTGCACGTCTGCCCCGAAGCCCTTGCCGGAGGCCCCCTCGGAGCGGTGCGCAACGGGGATATCATCGAAATGGATATCGACCGGGGCATCCTCAACGTGGAACTTACAGAAGAGGAAATTCAGAAACGCCTCGCAGAAAGCACCCTCGAAACCAAAGAGAAATTCACCCGCGGATTTGTCCGCCACTACATTGACAACGTTCAGCAGGCCGATGAGGGCTGCGATTTCAGCTATCTTGAGTAAGGAGGAAACATGGAGATCAAAGGAATATGCCCGATCGCCCCGGCAGTATACGATGACCGGGGGGCGGTGGATATCGACGATTATATGCGCTGCTGTGAAAAGTTGATCGCTCACGGTGCCCAGACGCTGACCCTTTTCGGCATTGCCGGAGAATACTACAAAATGGATGTCGATGAAGAGGAGAAACTCATCGCCGCCACCGTCAAAGTCTGTCATGAAAACGGTGCGGGGTGTATTATTTCCAACACCAAACACTCCACCGAATCCGCTATCCGCCGCGCAAGGGAAATCGAAGAGAGCGGCGCGGACTGCATGATGGTTCTGCCGCCCTTCTTCCTGAAACCGGGCGGAGCGGCACTCTTTGAACACATCGACGCCCTGTGCGATGCCGTGAAACTGCCGCTGATGTTTCAATATGCCCCCGACCAGACCGGCGTTGCCATCGGTTCGGATATTCTGGCGAAACTGGCGGCGCGGCATCAAAATCTTTCTTATTTCAAAATCGAATGCAAACCGCCGGGACACTATGTTTCTGCCCTCACCCGGCAGTTGCCGGAGAACTGTAAGATTTTTGTGGGCAACGCCGGATTTCAGATGATCGAAGGTTTCAAGCGCGGTGCTTACGGCGTGATGCCCGGCCCCTCCATGCCCGATGTTTACCGGAAAATCTGGGATGCCCTCCTTGCCGGTGACGAAAAAGAGGCGTTCCGGGTGCATGACAAACTCAATGCTCTTTTGAACCACATCCGTCAGAATGTGGAAATGATTATTTTCTTTGAGAAACGCATCCTCAAAAAACGAAGGTTTATCAAATCCGACTACTGCCGGAAACCCGCCTTTGTTTCCGACCCCGTTTACGATGAACTCTTTGAAACACTCTATAAAATGATCGAACCGGAGTTTCTGAAATGAGAGGGAAAAAAGTCTTTATTTCCGGAACCGGCAAGGGGATCGGGCGCGGTATAGCCCGTGTCTTTGCAAAAGCCGGAGCAGAATTGATCCTCCACTACCGTTCCAGTGAGGAAGAGGCGGCATCCCTTCTGCGTGAACTCGAAAGTCTGGGCGCATCCGCAGAGATGATCCGGGCAGATTTGAGCGTACTCGATGATTTGAACCGGGTTTTTGATCACATTCAGCAGAAGTGGGGAAAACTTGATGCCGCAGTAAACAACGCGGGGTGGGACCCGGGGTGTGTATCACCGGAAGAAATTACCGAAGAGATGTATTATAAACTCTCTGACATGAACATCAAAGGCACACTCTTTTGCTGTTTGCGGGAATTTGAACTGATGAAAGAGGGCGGTTCCATCATCAACATCGGTTCGGTGCAGATGAATACCACTGTGCCGGGGCGCGTCCTCTATGCCGCCAGCAAAGGAGCGATCCACTCCATAAGCGGTGCGCTGGCTCTTGATGGCGGGCCGCGGGGGATCAGAGTCAATACGATCGCCCCCGGCTATATTGCAGTGGAACGCATGACGACCGGACCGGACTTCAATGAAGAACAGGTGAAAAACGGAATACCGGTACACCGTATCGGAGTTCCGGAAGATATCGGGGAACTGGCTCTTTTTCTGGCATCGGAAAAATCCGGTTTCATATCAGGAGAAACGATTGTTGCCGATGGCGGCGTGAACCGGAAACTGGCTCGTTTTTCGCAAGGAGGGAAATTGTGAAAGTTGTAAATCTGCATCCTGATAAACTATGCGATACGACCGGGAAACTGGTGCATCCGGAGGAACTTTCTGAACTTTCCCGCGCCCTGCTTTCCGGAGACGAAACTGCTGTCGTACTTTTCACGCCTCCGGCTGACGGAGTGATTTATCCTCAGGGTTCATTCGGCAATTATTGCAGTTACGGGATGTTGGTTTGGGATTACGCCTCTACTGAAATGCAGGAGCGGTATCTGGGGGGCCTCATGACCGGAAAATTCTTTCCCGGCGGGCGGCGGCTGTTTGAATTCCCGAACCTGAAAACAATTTTTATGCACGATGATTTCGACCGGGTACAGCTTCCCATTACGGCTTGTCTGCAAAGAGAGGCTCCGGAGGAGATCCTGAAATCCTTTTTGAAACATGAAGAAATTTTCATCGGCGAAAGCGGCTCGTCACGCGATGAAGAGTTCGACCGGAAAAACATCTGCCATATTTTCATGCGCCACATCATGTTTACCCAGCCGCAGATCCAACACGCGTTCGGAAATTCGGCAGAACTGATCTTCTGCCGCCGGGTAAAGACAGTTGATCCGCTGCTTGCCGCTCCGCTTGATGAAGCGTTGAAAAGTTGTTTCGTCCCGCTGCACAAGGAGGTGTTATGAGTCTTATTTTTGAGAAAACACTTGCCGGAATGCTCCCGGGCGGTTTTTCTGCTGAAATCCGAACTGCCGGAGGGCGTTTTCAGGAAATCTTTGTCTGCCGCTCCGCCAGCAACTGCGATGACGGTCATCGCAACGGCGGCAGTGAAGGCATCATTTCTTACGCCGCAGATGAAACTGTTGAAGTGCGTTTCACGTTCCCGGCGCAAGTCCATTCCGCCGTCTGCCGCCCCGGACGGGATGAGAAAATCGAAATCGACGGTAATACCGTTACCGTAATTCAGTCCCTCCCCCGCTATTGGGTTCTGGAAGTGAATTTTGCGCAGGAGAAATCACCGCATTATCTCTGCTGCTGTTTCGGAGATTTCCCGCTGGAAGAACCGGCAGAAACCATGCAGACTGTAACTGCCGGCATCCATACACAGGCGGATTTTGCAACGCAGCATGCGTTCCGTTTTGCCGCCGGTGTGCATGAGATCGCAGAAGGTGTGTTGAAATTAAAAAGCGGCGACCGTCTGTTTCTGGAACGGGGAGCCGTTCTCCGTTTCGGCTTGGCATCAGAAAATGCAAATGATATTGAAATTTCCGGTCAGGGAATACTGGATGGCAGTTCCGTGATCCGTCCGGCAGGGATCAATCACCTTGCCGATGACGGCGGCGGAGCATTTTTGCGTTTTGTGTTTGGAAAATCCATCCACATCCATGATGTTATGCTCTACAATCCGCCTTTCTGGTCGATCGTGCCGGGAGGCGTGGAGGATTTTCAGCTCCGCAACGTCAAAGTTGTTGGCTGGATCAGCAATAATGACGGCGTTCAGCCCCGCTCCGTGAACTTTCTGAAAGTGGAACACTGCTTTTTCAAATGCTGTGACGACAGTATCGCCATAAAAACAAGACGTTCCCTCGGAGAATTTTCCGCCCACCATATTTACCGTGACCTTGTGATCTGGCAGGATTCCTTCGGCAGCGGGCTGGAGATCGGTCATTCCGCCCAGGGGAAAGTTCTGGAAGATCTGCTTTTTGAGGATATCGACCTGATCCACGGCAACAGTTGTGACGGATGCGGAGCGGTCGATCTTCATATCGTTGACGGCTGTCTGGTGCGGAAACTGCGCTATAAAAACATCCGTTGTGAAGGCATCCCCTATGCTCACGACTGCCGCTTTGTTGTCCCCCGCAACGTTACGTTGTGGCGCACGGATAAGGAAAACGGCAGAGTTGAAGATATTTCCATCGAGGGATACTTTGCCGATCACCCGCCCAAATCACTGATCCTGCAAGGCGCAGACGAAACACATCAAATTACCGGTATCACACTGGAAAATATCCGTTTTTCCGGAAAAAAATTAACCAATTTGGAGGAGTGGCCACACAAAATCATCTTTGCTGACGTCCCTGTTTTCAAGTAGTTCAAAAATTTTAATTTATTTATCAAGGAGAAGAAAAATGAAAAAGCAAAAATTCACCCTCATCGAACTGTTGGTTGTAATCGCAATCATTGCAATCCTCGCCGCAATGCTCTTGCCCGCTTTGAACAAGGCAAGGGCAAAAGCGCGGGCGGCCTCCTGTGTCAACAATCTCAAAACCTATCAGTTGGCACTGACCTTTTACTCGGATGATTATCAGGCGATGATCCCTTTTCAAATCACCAATCCCCACGCTTATTTCCTCTGCGACAAGTATCTGCCGTGGAACACCCGCTACTGCCCCACCATGCTGATGGTAAATTCCGATAACTCCACACGTGACAAAAAAGATGTCTGGCAAAGTTACGGTATGATCAACCATAACGATAAAATCCTGCTCGACGATGCGAACTGGGTCAACGGTTTCGGTAACTTTGCCTACAAAAACGGCAACTATCTCTGCTATGTGACGACAAAAATGAAAAATGCCTCGCAAACCGTCATCATGACGGATTCCGTCTACGCGCTCGAACCGGGCGAAGGCGTCGCCGGAAAAATGGCGTGGGCGAGTGCGATCCGCAAAAACTGGTGGACAAAAGGAGGCATCTATCTGATCCACTCCGACCGTGCCAACGTCTCCTTTGCCGACGGTCATGTGGAGGCACTGACCAAGGGCGAATTGCAGGGTTTGGGCTACAAACTTCTGATCTCTTCGCAGTTGACAATCATGGACTGATATAAATCCGGAAGAAACAATGAAAACATTTTTTATCGCAACTTTACTGCTGTGCGGCGCAAGTATTCTTGCCGCTGCGGACTTGAAACTGACCCGCAATCCCCAAAATATCCAGGTGGAGAACGGCGGAGAAACCTACCGCATAAACACATTTCTGCGTGGAAGCTGGGGAAACATCCTCACGTTCGGCAAAAGTGATCCGGACGGTGTAAGTCTTACGATCGCCCTCGGCAACGGAGCCGTTCACCCGCAAGTGAAACCCTCTGATGTAAAAGTAGAAACCAATACACCGGAAAAGATCGTTATTACAGCCACCTATCAACTGGCGCAAAACGGCAAAGCCAATTTTCCGGAAAAAAGCATCAATGCTGTACTGCGCTACACCTTTATCAACGGCGTTCCCGGCGTCTCCGTGGTCGGCCGCATGAATGGTCTGGAGGAAGTTCTGCTGAAAAACTTTTCAGTCAATGCCGGAAAAAAATACGACACGTACTCCGTCAACGGCGGAGAACGCATCAAAAATCCGGCGGACTGGAAACTGCTTAAAGGTGTGGACCGCAAAGATTTGAAAGGCATTGCCGCCTTCAAAACCAACCGCCGTATGTTCTTTTATGCGCCGACCAACTCCGTTTCAAACGGCGGATTTTTCATGTCGGTCGTTACGCCATGGCACAAGTTGACCCTTAAAGCAGGCGAAGGAAAAGATTTCCGCTTCGCCGTCAGTCTCGGAGCGACAAAAGAACAGGATGAAACGCTGGTCTCCTTTTGCAAAGGCGAAAAAAACATCGAACTGCCCGGAAAAGAAAAGGAGTCGTCGACCGCGTCAGTGCGCTCCCCTTTTCTGAAACCGGCAAAAATTACAGTGCAATTTATCTGAAAAATCCTCCTCCCTGTGACGGCAGTTTCAAGGGCTGGGAACGTGTTCCAGTCATTGCGGAGCGCGGAAGATCCCGTGGAGATATCCGCCCCCGTTACGCCAACAACTATCTGGGGGCTCACGATACGTCGCTGGTATTCAAAGGCGGTTTCGATGACAAAAATTTTTATGTTTTTGTTTCGGTACAGGACGATATCCACAAACAGGCACATTCCGGCGGAAACTGCTGGAGCGGAGATTGCATCCAACTGGCTTTCGATACGCTTATGGAGCGCAAATGCACCGTCAACTACATCGAAGTCGGCATGGCTCTTGCCAACTCGGGCGACAAAACCTACTGGTGCTGGCATCACCCCGACCGTTCCAAAGTCGGCGATTTGAAAAACATCGGTCCCTGGGGCGTCCGCCGCAACGGCAGCCGTCTGGAATATGAATTTGCCCTGCCGCTTGATTTTCTGAAGCCTTTTGTACCGGAACGCGGGAAATTGGGTTTCAATCTTGTTGCACAGGATGATGACGGTAAAAACGGCGTGGACAAGTGGCTGCCGCTGACCGATGGATTGGGGAAAGGGAAAGAACCAAAGGAATATAAAGATCTGCAGTTCCGTCTGGAAACAGCCCCCGGCGCAGCCGCCGCCGGAAACACGGTCAAACTCTTCTTTGACGGAGATTTGATTTTAGTGGACTATCCGCTGGAATTCGGAGCCAGTGCCATGATTTCAGGCAAAGATCTCCCCGCTGCTCTGGAAGTGAAATTTTCCAATGGTCCGGCATTGAAAAAAGAGTTGGCTGCCGGTTTCAACAATTTCCGTTTCAAAGTCCCTGCCGGGCAACTCAAAAGCGGCGATCAGAGAGTGACCGTTCAGGTCATTTCTGAAAAATCCGGCGTACTTTCAAGCGTCTTTCAGGAAAAAAACGCGATGGATGCCCCGGCTATGGCAAAAAGAGTAACGGAAGTCGTCAATGCCAATGCGAAACTGAAACAGAGCATTGCGGCGATCGCCGGACAGGGAAAAGATACGATTTATCTCTCATCTCTGACTGCCATGACTGACTTTTTTATCAAAAGCATCAACAGCGAAGTTTATGCCAAAGAACTTTTCCGGCGGCTGGGCTTTGCCCCTCCCCGCAAAATGATGCCGGTGGATCACAAACAGCGTTTCTTTCTCTACGACCGGGCTTTGCGCAACTTGAACTACCTGAAAAAACTTCTGGCGGAAACGCAAGCAAAAGCCGATGCGGTACTCGCAGGGAAAACGGAACTTTTCAGCGTACCGCCCATGCCGAAAAAAGTCCGCTCAACGACCCGCAACGGCGGAATTTATCTCGGAGAAAAGGAGTATTTCTTCATCGGGCCGAATACCTGGGGACTTCATTACCGGGATCTGGAACTTTTTGCCGCACTCGGCTTCAACTTCTTCGATATTTTTCAGCACCAGGGAGCGTATGTTGACAGTTGGGAAGAACCCCGTATCCTCCCCATTGACGATGTGGATTACCGTTTCAACGGCAGATTGGTCACAAAAGCCGAAGAACTCGGAATGTATTTCTACTCCCGTCACTACCGGGGAAACATGTATTTCAAGCCGGAACTGGAAGTGCTTGCCCGAGAACGGGATCACTGGTCAGGCGTCCTCCGTTATCAGGCGGCAAGTCCGGCATCCCTTTACGTGGTAACGCTGTATGAAGGGTTCCATAAATCCGGCGATGCGAAATGGCTCGACCGGGAGTTCCGGAAACATCTGAAAGAGCAGTTCGGCACGATCGGCAGAGTCAACAAAGTATTCAAGACGGCATACCGGGATTTCGCCGATGTCAAAACTGCCGATGCCGTAAAAAATTCCGCCCTCAAGTACGAACTCTTCCGTGCGGAAACAGCCCTGAACTTTGCCACCGTGCAGAAAGCCAATAAAATCAAGCGGGATATCTGGGGCGACCGGCCCTTTTCCACCGCTTACACGCTGGTCAACTTCCAGCCCTGGAACCCCATTGAAAAGGGAGCGGATTACGAAAAATTGTGGAAAAATTTTGATTACATCGGCTGGGATGGCGGCGTGGGGGAATTCGGCTCCAACTACGCAACGCTCTGGAGTGCGGATGAGATCATGTTCTGCGATTTTGCCCGCTCTGTTGCACCGGAAAAACCTGTGACCAATCAGGAAGTCCATGTGATCCCCGACGGTTTCCACGGCGAAAATGATTTCAACCGGGTCTATCTTGGAGTCACGTTGCCCTACTTTCACGGCAGAAACACCGGGGTTCTGTGGCACTGGACGATGGATGGAGCCAACCCCTACGGAGAATTTTTTCAGGAACGGGCAGTGGCATTTCACGCATTCAGCAAGGCGGCTCTCGATCTCCGCCGTCTGACAGAGAAGATCATTCCTTTCCGTTCACAGAAAAGTCCCATTGCGCTCTACTACAGTGTGCCGAGTCTCTGTCAGGGCAATTACATTCAGCAGATGACCGCCGTTTATGAAGGTTTGTTTTTCGCCTCTGCCTATCCGGTGCGCTTCGTAACGGAAGAGATGGCGGCAAACGGAGCCTTGAACGATTACAAAATGCTGATCGTCCCCGGCTCGCAGCGGACGCCGGACAAAGCGGCAGCGGCAATCGCGGAATTTCAGAAAAAGGGCGGAAAAGTTCTCTGCTTCGGGAAAGATGCCCTCCGTTTCAATGAATACGGAAATTCTCCTGCGGTCAGCCGGGATGATATGCTGAAAAAATGTATCCCGTCCAATGCAGCAACAGCCGTGGAGGTCTATTCGGAGTGCCGTAAACAGATGGCGGAAAGCGGGATAAATCACCCGTTCCGGCTGCTTTCTCCGGCAGGGAAGAGCATTTTTGCGCTGGAATACCGGACTTATAAAGGCAAAGACGGCTTGCGCCGTTTTTATGTGGTCAACCAGAATAAAAAAGATGTTGAGTTTGTTCTGCCGCAGGGAGAATGGCTGGAATTGCTCTCCGGCGTAAAGGCGGGCAGAACAGCACTCCTGCCGCCTGCGGGTATCCTCTTTTTCAAAGAAATAAAAAAGTGAGGGAAATATGTTCCGTTTTATCATTACAGCAGCAATGCTGGCGATGCCGTTTCTGCTCCGGAGCGGCGAGTTTTCGCTGACACTCAATGAAGAGTATGCCCTTGTAAAACACGGGAAGAATTCTTACCGTTTCAATCTGCACCCGCTGCCGCCGTCAAAGGCGCAACTGCTGATACGAAACGGCAAAAAGAACGAAACGCTGCAAGCGGAGATCCTGACTGCCGGTCCGATCCCGGAGAGTACTCTGCCGCCGCCCTACCGGATCATGCCCTCCATGGGACAGGTCAATATCAACGTGACGGAAAACAGCGCAGAACGTATCGTTCTGGAAATCGAATACTTCCTCACAACGTGGGGAACCAATCACGGCACACCGCTGATGACCCGCAAAATGTTCGGTTTCGGACGTATTTTCGGAAAATATACTTTTGAGAAAGCCGTTCCCGGCATGAAAGCGGAAATTTCTGCCAAATGCCTGAAACGCGCCCCGTTCAGGATCGAAAAGTTCACCGTCCGATTTGCCGGAAAGACCAGTCATTCCGGTCCTGCGGAACTCAGAGAAGGGGAAACGCTTACCATTACGCTGAACTTGTGAAATGCTTTTCAAACTTCGCACTCCTGCCGCTTGAGTTCCAGCTCCTCCCAGCGGGCGTAGAGCCGTGCGCTTTCAGCGCGGGCGGCATCAAGTTTTGCCTGAAGTTCAGCAGTCTGCGTACCGTATCTGGCAAAGAAATCCGGTGCGCTGAAAATTTCCTCCAGTTCCGTTACCGCATCGTCGGCGGCGGAAATGGCATCTTCGATGGTATCGAGTTCCCGTTGTTCTTTGTAGGAGAGTTTTTTCGGTTTCGGTTTTTCCTGAACCGCAGCGGCAGTCGGAACGGGAACACTTTTCTTTACCGCAACGGGGGCTTGTGCCGCCTCACGTTCTTTGCGTTTTTCCAGTGCGTAATCGTAATCACCGGGAGTGTAAAACAGTTTGCCCTCCCCCTCAAAAGAGAGGACTCCGGTGCAGATGCGGTTCAGAAAATAACGGTCGTGGCTGACCGCCAGCACACAGCCGGGATAGACGGCGAGAGCCTCTTCCAGCAGCCGCAGACTGGAAAGATCCAAATCGTTGGTCGGTTCGTCAAGAATAAGAAAATTTCCGCCCCGCTTGAGGATCTTTGCCAATGCGAGCCGCGCTTTTTCCCCGCCCGAAAGATATTTGATCTGGGTTTTGATGCGCTCATCTTCAAAGAGAAAACGCTTCAGATAAGTCCAGACGGTGACTTTTTCCGTCCCGAGATAAACATGTTCAATGCCTTCGCCGATCTCCTCTTCGACCGTTTTTTCGGGATCGAGAACAAGACGGGACTGGTCGATGACGTTGAATTCCACCGTCGAGGCGGTAAAACATTCGCCGCAAGTGGGCTGCAGTTCGCCTGTTATGATTTTAACAAGCGTGGATTTACCGATGCCGTTCGGTCCGATCAGTCCGATGCGGGCTCCGGGTTCAAATTCAAACGAGAAATCATTGATGATCGTCCGTTCCCCGAATTTGTGGGTGATCTCTTTCAAATCAACGGTTTTGTTTCCCAGCCGGGGCGGAGCGGGGATAAGCAGTTCCATATCGCTGTCCCGCAGGGGTTTGGCAATAGCGGCGATCTCTTCAAAACGGCGCATCCGTCCCATATTGCGTTTCAGCCGCGCCTTGGGGGAGCGGCGCACCCAGTCGATTTCAGAGCGGAGAAAACTCTGCCGTTTCTGTTCAAAAATATCTTCGCGCATCTCCCGGTCGGCTTTGGCGGCAAGATAATCGGCATAGTTGCCGGTATAACTGTAAAATTTGCCGTGATTGAGTTCCACGATACGTGTGGCGATACGGTCGAGAAAGTAACGATCGTGCGTGACCAGCAGACAACTGCCCTTGTAAGAAGCGAGAAACTCTTCGATCCACTCCACGGTATTGACGTCCAGATGGTTGGTCGGTTCATCGAGCAGCAGCAGGTCGGGTTCTGCAATAATGGCGCGTGCCAGAGCGAGCCGCCGTTTTTCGCCACCGGAAAGTTTGGCGCAAAGTTTATCTGCGACATCGGCGAGACGGAGTTTTTCCAGAATAGTGGCAAGTTTCACATCCAGTTCCCAGCCGTCATGGATCATAAGCCAGTGTTCCAGTTCGCCGTGTTCGGGGGAGTTGACTGAAACGGTTTCATACTTTCTTTGCATTTCGAGGAAATACGCCAGTCCGTCCCGAACATTTTCAGCGATGGTGCGGTCGTCATCCAGTTCAAAATCCTGCGGCAGTTCCGCCACACGGAGATTGCGTGCGCTGGTGATTTTAGAACCGTTTCCGGGGAGTTCTTTCCCGGTGATGATGTGGAGCAAGGTGGATTTTCCGCAGCCGTTGCGTCCGACGAGGGCGACCCGTTCTCCGGAAAAAATCGAAAATTCTGTTTTATCATAGAGGATCTGGCGGCCGATCGTAAGAGAAAGTTCCTCCGCCGCCCAAAGTACATCAGCCATGTGCGCGCCTCCTTTTTGAGAGCAGTTTTACCGTTTTCAAATTCAGGATCAGACCGGCAAGGACAAGTGCCAGCGAAAGCAGATGGATCTTTGCTCCCCAAAGCAGAGCCAACTGGCGGATAAAGGCTTGCGGATTGCCTTTCTGTATGCTTTTTGCACCACGCAAAAAAAGCGTGATCCCCGCCGGACCTTTGCGGGCGAGCCGTCTCAAATAACCGGGAGAAGCATTTTCCTTTACCAGTTTTTCCATGACTTCAGGGGCTTTTTCCCCTGCGGAACGGGCGATGAGATGGGTTGCACCGGGGGCTTTTTCCATCAGTTTTGCGGCATGGGCGATATCATCGGAATTTCTTGCAGCAGCGATGACCGCACGTGTCCGCAGAAAACCTCCTTTGTCATAAAGGGTTTTCATGCCGGAAAAAACGTTTTTTGCCTCCGGGGTCAACTTCCCGGCTTTGGCGGATTTTTTCAGTTGTGTCACCAGAACTCCGGCAAATTTGTCTGTGATCGCCCCCATGCGGCGGAGGGCTTTGGTCAGAGCGGGGAGCCAATCGGCGGCATCGACAAATTCGGTAAGCAGTCCGGCAGCGGCAAGGGCGGCAATGAGCGGATCCGTTTCTTTGCCGGAGACTTTGTAATACCCCTGTTGGACAAGATCGCGGATGTCGCCGTACATGAGCATATCAGAGACCAGAGCCGCCCCCGCTTCCTCTACGGAACAGCCGGGATTTCCGCTGATGAAGGCTTTGATCGAACGCAGGACTCTTTTTTGTACCGATTTCAATTCGGCATCGCATATTTCAAGCAGTTGCCGTGCCTCCGGTGTATCGGCATCTTCCGCCAGGATTTTGGCTTCACTGAACTTTTTTTCCGCCATAAGTTTTCGTATTTCCGGAATGAAGTCATGATCGGGCAGCGCATCCGGCGTCACCGGAACGGGAGCCGTCAGCGCAAGCACTGAAATCCAAATTCCGGCGGCGATCAGCAGCAGCCCGATAAGCGGGATGGTCAATCTGGTAAAGAACATATTACATTGCGGCGAGGTCGGCAGCGATATTTGCCGCCTCTTTCAATACGGGGTCAAGTTTGTTTTTCTTTTCATCTTCGGAGTACATTTTTTCCAACTCTTCCTGATAGAGTTTTTCGGACTGGTACTCCTCCCAGCGTTTCTTTTCATTGAGAGATACGCTTTTGCGGTCACGGTATTTTTTGAAAA
This sequence comes from Lentisphaeria bacterium, assembly GCA_017466125.1. Taxonomy (GTDB): domain Bacteria; phylum Verrucomicrobiota; class Lentisphaeria; order Victivallales; family Victivallaceae; genus Victivallis. The sequence goes on from JAFTUS010000105.1 coordinate 25,663, forward strand.
GCGCAAGCCGTTTCTGCTGTACGGCAAAATCCTTGTCGGCGGCAATGCGTTTGGCGGAATTCACCCGCAACTTTTCTGCTTTCAGCCCCAGCATGGGGTCGAAAGCAAGTCGGCGCACCGGACGGATGGTATTCCACGGCAGGTGGTTATCCATAAACATTTCGCCGATTTCCATCTCTTCGGTCAGAGACGGGATGATCACATCGGGCTGGATGCCCAACTGCTGAACAGAGCCGCCCGCAGAACGGAAGAACATGGCCGTTTCGTAAGTGACGGAGCCGCCGCCTTTGAGCCAACGGTCAACAGGCAGAACATTCAGCACAGTTCCCTTGCCGAAAGTGCGGGAGTCCCCGGCGAGAATGCCGCGGTCAAGGTCACGGATCGCCCCTGCGAAAATCTCTGTGGAGGAGGCGGAAAGTTTGCTGGTCAGCACCACCAGCGGTTTGCGCCAGACGATTTTCGGGTCTTTATCAAACTCAACACCGATGCGTTTGTTGGAATTCTGCACCTGAACCACCGGGCCGACGGTGATAAAAAGTCCGGAGAGGCGGATCGCCTCCATAAGATAACCGCCTCCGTTGCGGCGCATATCCATAACGACGGCATCCACATTTTTCTGTTCAAATTCCCGGAGCAGTTTTTCCACATCTCTGGAACAGCTGCGGAAATCCTTTTCGCCGCGGCTCTCCGCCTCAAAGTCGTTGTAAAAACTGGGCAAATCGATCATACCGATCTTCTTTTTGGTACCGTCCGGGAGAGTGATCTCCTCCACTTTGCCTTTGGCGGCACTGTCCACGAGTTGAACTTTTTCCCGGACGATGGTGATTTGTTCGGGAACGGCATTGGGGCCTTTTTCTCCGGCAAGAATGGTCAGGGTCACTTTGGTATTGACTTCGCCGCGGATGAATTTCACCGCTTTGGAAACCGGCATATCGATCACATCGGTCGTGGAACCGTCCTCCTGCGTAACGGCAACGATGCGGTCGCCCTCTTTGAGTTTGCCGTGCTTGGCAGCGGGGCCGCCGGGAACGAGGGAGACGATTTTGATATAGCCGTCATCGCTGGTCAGGGTCGCTCCGATGCCGGTGAGGGAGAGGCGCATATTGATTTCAAAGTCCTCATCGAGAGCGGGGGGCATATAGTTGGAGTGCGGACCGTAGAGTTGAGCAAGTGTATTCAGATAGATGCCGATGATCTCCACTTTTTCGCGCCGCTTGATCTCATTATTGACGTCCCGCAGACGGTGAAGGAGGCGTTCTTCGGGGCTTTTGGGTTTCCACGCCTGTTCCACTTTCTGATCGTGGACGAATTTCTGTGCCTCTTTGCCCTTCAACTCTCCGGCTTTGCCGGCACGTTCTTTTCTGCCCTCTTCCAAAGCCCGGTTGAAGAGGCGGTAGTAGAGAACATCATTTTTGAGTTTTTTCTCCCACAGTGCGGCAAGAGCCTTCCGGTCGGCGGGGCGGGGCAAATCTTTGACTTTGGTGACAAACTCCTCATCGACGGTGAAATCGAATGGCTTTTTCAGCCGTTCTTCTGCGAATTTCCTGAATTCCTGCTGACGGGTGCGGTAGAGATCGTAAACATCGAGAGCGAACTGGTATTCGCCCCGTTCCAACTGACTGTCCAGTTGCGGACGGAGGTGTTCAAACTGTTTGATATCCGCCTGTGAAAAGATCGTTTTACCGGGGTCGAGCGTGAGAAAATACTCATCGAAGAGTTTGGAGGCGATTTCGCCCCGGTCGAGTTCCGCCCCCCGGAAGTGATTTTCCCGCAAAACCTCTGAAACGAGACGGACGAGGGTGCGCAGTTCCCGGGGAGAGAGTTCTTTTTTCTTTTCAGCCGCAGAGCAGCCCAGTGTGAAAACAAAGCAGATAATGCACAGTGTGCGCATAAAAACAGACAATTTCATAACCACCTCTTTTACAGTATTCCTATACAGCATTAACATAACACTTTTCTGAAATATTGCAAGTTTTTTTCCGTCGGATGCTGAAATTTATTACAACTATCTTATTTTCAGAAGGCTCTGTACGAAAGGTTGACTGATTTTTACAGGGACTTCGGAATGCTTCGTCCGCTCAACGCCCCGATAAAATACGCTACGCTCTTTTTTCGAGGCATCGCTCCCGGCGAGTGGTATTGCCTCATGCGAGGCAATATCGACGCTACGCTTGTACTTTCGCCGCCATTTTAAGGCGG
>JAFTUS010000106.1 GCA_017466125.1 Lentisphaeria bacterium
AGGCTGTGTACGAAAGGTTGACTGATTTTTACAGGGGCTTCGGAATGCTTCGTCCGCTCAACGCCCCGGAGGCTCGAGAGCCCCGCACGGGGCGACAGCCGACCACTACCGAGGCCGACGTTCGGCCGCTACGCTCTTTTTTCGAGGCATCGCTCCCAGCGAGTGGTATTGCCTCATGCGAGGCAATATCGACGCTGCGCTTGTACTTTCGCCGCCATTTTAAGGCGGCGACCAGCGTTCCGCCTCCGTCTTCGTAAAACTACGCCGCGACAAGGCTGGATCACGTCCGGGTGTCAGCGAACCCGACGTTCGGGCCGGGGCGGGGTACGCGCTGCGCGCGGATAGTCTATGTTTAGTACACAGCCTACTCAAAAAGCAGGACTGCCGTATCTGTGGGGTGCAGCGTGAACTTTATTTTGCCGTCTGATACGGGAAGTTCTTTTTTCTCCGGCAGAAGCCTGACCCGCTGAAAGGCGAACTGCGGCTCTACTTCCAATGCCAACGGTTTCTGCGAATTCACGGTTTTATTGTGGATGGATTCCGTAAAATAAGAACCCACCATTTTGCGGTTTTTGTTGTGAAGTACCAGATATTTACGCTTTCCATCCGCAAAAAGAGCGTTGCAGACCGGCGCATTGAGTTTTACATAGGGTTTCGCTCCGTATTTCGCCAGCAGTGCGGCAAGTTTTGCATGATCCTGATAGTTTTTTACATCGTCAAGAACAACAACTTTCCCTTTGCCGATTTTGAAAACTCCGCTTCTGCGGGGAATGTTCAGCGTTGCAAAGAAATCTTTCCCGCCGTCAAAAGCGTATTTTCCTGAAGTGACAAAGGTTATGAACGTTCCGCCAGTTGACACGAAACGCTTGAATTTTTCAAGGCTTTTACGGGTGTAGATGCGATTGTTCCCCGCATCCAGCAAAACATCCATTCCCTTCAATTCCGGCAGACAGGAGGAGACTCCGGCAAAAGCGACCCCGCTGCGTTCCATGGTCAGCACCAAAGCGGGCAGTTTCTCCACGGCAAAAAAGTTGGCGGGACGGCCGCCGTAAAGCGTGGTATCCGGCAGAACCAGACCGACTTCCGGCTTGACGTACTTTGCTTGCGCCATCTCCTGCCGGATCACGGCGTAACGGCGGAATTCCGGGTAGTTCCGCCGCAGCCAGCGGGGACCGCCGAAACTGTACAGAAAAACCGGATAGTTCCCCAGCATCAAGTCGGCAAACGCCGCCTTCATCGCCGCCGGACTTGCCTTCGGCCAGCCGTTTTCGGCAGTGACCGGAATGTTGAAGTTCAAGGCGAGTGAACGGAAGTATCCTTCGGTATCCACCGATGTTTCAATACATTCGATGTGCGCCGAAACATTCGGGAATTCAGCGGCGGCAGCCATTGCCGGGGCGGGGTCCATGTAAGCACAGCGGATCGCAAGCGGCATCTCCGGAACCTCTTTGCGGATGGCACGGATGCTCTTGCGCAGAAACTCCTGATAGGTGTAAATGTGGAAATCCAGATAATCGCTCCATTCCGGGCCGATGTTGTACGGTTTGCTTTTATCCTCCTGCGGAAAAGGAAGTTCATCAAAACTCTTGAGAGCAAGGCCGTAGCGTTTGTTGATCTCCGCCAGAGAATATTTTTTCACATTTTTCAGATAATCCGCCCAGAGCCGCCGCATTTCCGGGGTTTTGCCGACGATGAAATCGCCGGTGTGGGTAAAGGGCGAACACCACATGGCAACCACAGTGGGATCATCTTTGTAACGGCGGGCGACTTTGGCAATGGCATTCAGCCAGACGGGTTCCACGGCGGGACTGTACGCCAGATCTTTGCCGATCAGCCATTTGAAGGATTTGGCGTTAAAGTTGAATGGATACGGGTCGAGCATCACTTTCAAGCCCTTCGCCCTCATTTTGCTGACGATCTCCTCCAGTCTTTCCCAATCGACCACTTCGCCGTCTTTCTCTTCGTACAGCCACGGGATGCAGTACATGGCAAACTGAAATCCGGCATTTCTCATATCTTCATCAAAAATGGGATCATCCAGATAATCGTACCCCCGGAAACAGAGCGGCCCTGCAACCATTCCGGGATAGTTGAAGAAATTTTCTCTGGTGAGTTCGCGCGCTCCTGTAAAAGCGTTTTTGGCGGGGTACTCTTTTTTCAGCACATCCAGCAGTTCTTTCAGGAGTTCGGCAGAAAGCATCTCTCCGGAAAATCCGGCAAAAATCACTTTTGCTCCGGCAAACTCTCCGCTGTGATGGATGGTCAACTGAAGCGGAGTTCCGGTAAATACATCCGGTCGCTGGATCCAGTTTTTTGCTCTGTAATCGGCAAGCGCAAGTTCGACGGTCTGCACGCCCGCTTCAAGAGTCTGTTTCTCAATGGTGTTATTCAATGGAAGCAGCGACAAAAGCAAGTTTTTTTCCTGCGGAACAGTTCCTTTCACATCAGAAACAAAACGGAGATTGAAAGACTCCCGGGGACGGGGTGCCGCCGCCCCGAGAATACGCTCCTGAAAACGGTGTCCAGCAGGAGTATCAAAGTTCCATTCAGGACTGCCCCACAAAATCACCTTTCCGCCATTTCGCAGATAGTCCAGCACGCCCCGCAAATCATCATCGGAAAGAGCCGATGACGGAAGAATGAGAGTTTTCCCCTGCCCCGGCGTAAGTTTATAGAGTTCGCCATCGTATTTGTCAACGGGAAGACCTGCCGTCTGAAATGCTTTTACACTCCGGGCGATGGGACTGTCACTTTGCCTCCACGGGTCAAAAAAAAGGGCTTTCGCCCCTTTTTCCGCTGCATCCGGAACGGTCAACTTTATTCCGTCCAGCCAGCAGGCATATCCGTGGATAAAGACCCGGTAGGTCATTGAAAAGGAGTTCAGCTGCGGGTATTGCGCCCCCTCAAAACGCATCGGCTTTTCAACGCCGGTCAGAGCGATTTCCCATACTGCTCCTTTGCGGGAAAGTTTCAGCATCCGTTTGACGGTCATATCTTTGCCACTGTTCCACAACTTGGGGAATTTCGTAATTTCGGCACGTTTCCCCGGCGCATCCTGACGGAATACGGTCAAATCTCCGGCGGCAAAAGCAAGCACAAATCCCTGCTGCAAATCATTCAACAGCAGGATTTCCGTCTGGTGTCCCCCCATTGCATGGGGATGACTCCAACGTAAATTACGAACCTCAAGTTCAAAATCGCTGAATTTTCCGGCATTGAGGCGGAAACCGGACTTCTCTCCGGTCTTGGAAGGCCCCCCCAGCACCAGTGAATTTTTGTGGTAATGGATAACGGTATTTCCCTCACAAATGGAATTCATCCGGGGATGCTTCGCAAAGTCGATATTCACCAGTTCGGCGGCAGAAAGCACCGACAGTGCAAAGCAGATGCAAAAAGTAAAAACGCTTCTCATATCAGAGGTCTCCGATAAAGGTTGCCGCAGTTGCATTCAAACGGGGAACCCAGCGGACATCACCGGCGGCAAGCCACTGATGCTGACCTTCGGAACGGTTGACGGCAGCATCCAGATGACAGGCATAACGCCCAGCCCAGTTGTCGCTGCCCCACGTGGGACGCGCCATGCAGAAAATAAGCGGTTCACGGGTACTGTTGCTCTTCTCTCCATAGAGTTTTCTGCCGTCAAGACGGCTGCCGTAAGTGGTATAGTGACCATACCCGGCGGGTTGGTTGAGTTTATCCAACTCCGGGTTGATCTGCTGCCAATTACGGAAAGGACAGAAAGACATGGCACGCGGCACATCATAAAGGTCAAAGGTATGATACCATTTGGATTTTTTCACACCGTTGATCGGAACATCGTTGCCGCCATGAATATCGGAAGTATTTCCGGCAGCAACGATTTGAGGAATAAAATCCTGAAAATCGTTTGCATAGAAGATCACAGCATTGCCCAATGCCTTCAAGTTGTTCATATCACTGCTCATACGCGCTTTGGCACGCGCCTTGTTCAAGGCGGGCAGCAGCATGGCGGCGAGAATGGCGATGATGGCGATGACCACCAACAGTTCGATCAGGGTAAATGGCGTCGGGAGAGAAAGGGAAACCTTTTTGGAAAAAGGTTCTCCCTTTC
>JAFTUS010000107.1 GCA_017466125.1 Lentisphaeria bacterium
ATACGCTACGCTCTTTTTTCGAGGCATCGCTCCCGGCGAGTGGTATTGCCTCATGCGAGGCAATATCGACGCTGCGCTTGTACTTTCGCCGCCATTTTAAGGCGGCGACCAGCGTTCCGCCGCTGGATCACGTCCGGGTACAACCCGGGGCGGGGTACGCGCTGCGCGCGGATTTTTTTTATCAGTCTATGTTTAGTACACAGCCTTTCAAAATACGAATTTGTCTCCGGAGAGCCTGCAAACGCCCTGTTTTCTCCGTTTTTACAAAATATCTGTAAAAAAAATGTGATTTTTTTGCAAAAATCATTTGACAAATTTAAAAGTATCAATATAGTACCATATCGTAGATGAACTATATAAACAAGAGGAGTTTCTTATGACTGTTTGCCCCTATTGCAACATTGAAGTCCGTGAAAGCGCAATCGAAGCGGAAGACGGCTGCTGCCCCGAATGCGGCTCTGTTATCAGTGCCAGCAACTCGTTTTCCATGCTGGACGGCGATTATGACGATTACGAAGAAAAAGACATTTACGACGATTTCGACGACGAAGACAGCGACGATGACAACTATCGCCGCGATGAATACGAAGACGATATTTTCGATGACCTCGACAGCGATGAATTCGATGACGAAGAGTTCCTCGACGAAGCGGATCTGGATGACGAAGAGTTCTGAACCGGTATCCGGCCGAAAAAAGCGGTATTCCTGAAAACGGAATGTCGCTTTTTTTACGGAGGGAAAATGATGAATAACAGAAACAAAGCCGTTTTTCAACTGACCACCCTGACGCTGATTCACTTTGCGGTCGATATGCTCGGAGGCGTTATCCCCGGAATTCTGCCCGTGCTGCTCAAAGAGTACGGCTTCTCCATCGCCGCCGGGAGTTTTCTGGTGACTGCATATATTTTTACCGGCAACGCCGTGCAGGTTCCCGCCGGACTGACCCGCAAGAAAAGCACCAAACCGCTGCTGATCCAGATCGGGCTGCTGATGTCCGGCATCATTCTGTTTGCCGGATTTATCCCGAAGTCCGGTTCGCCGTACCTCTGGCTGGTCATCTGTTCGTTTCTTGTCGGGATCGGCGGGGCGATCGCCCACCCGGAATCCCTGCGCTGTGTCTGTGCCATCGACGACAGGGAGATCCCGCCCGCTGTGGCGACCTCGGTCTTTGTCACTGCCGGATTTTTCGGCTACAACTGCGGACCGCTCTTCGCCGGAATTCTGGTTGAAAAATGGGGTCTGCCGGGGCTGAACTTCATCTGGCTTCTGATCATTCCTCTGATATACATGCTGGTAAAATCCCAGGTGCGCATGGCGGACGGAACCGGCTCATCCAAGGGAAAATCCGGCTTGATCGAGGGGAAATACCATTTTACCTTCTGGCAGCTTTTCTGGTGTTCAGCATGTATCAACACGGCCTGTTCCATCGTTCAGGGTCTGCTGCCGACCTATTTGCGCGACTGCGGGTTTTCGCTTACGTTTGCCGGATTTTCGGCTCTGCTTTTCGGTATCGGTGCGGGGCTGGGTGCGCTTTACACCGGCAGTGTGCTTATGAAGCGTTTTGTGGCGATCAACTGCATCGGGACGGAACTTGTTTTCGGCGTGCCGATGCTGTTGTGCTATCTGCTTCTGGCTCCGCTGGGAGCGTGGGCGGCGGTTCTGAACTTCATCGCCGGAAGTTTGATCGGTGCCGGTTTCCCGCAGTTGGTGGTGCTTGCCCGTACGGCTCCGAACGGCCCGCCGCTCGGCGTCCGCATGGGGCTGATCGTCGGCGGCACATGGAGTTTTGCGGGGATCGCGCTGTGGTTTTCCGGAATACTGGCGGATCATCTCTCTTTGCGGGCGGCATTGCTGACCGCTCCCGGGTATCTGGCCATGACACTGGTACTCTTTTGGCTCTTTTCCCGGAAAAGATAGGTTCTGTTGTGGAAAAATCACAATTCCGGCGTTATCTTATAGAAAAGACGGGGGATTATCTTTATGAATATGCTCTTTATCGGTGATGTGGTCGGCAAAGGCGGCCGCGAAGCCGTAAAAAAACTTGTTCCGGAACTGCGTCGGGAATTCAACTGCCAGTTCGTCGTAGTCAATGCGGAAAATGCGGCGGCAGGGGCCGGGCTGACCGGAAGCTGCGCCAAAGATCTGCTTTCAGTTGCGGATGTGCTGACCCTGGGCGATCACACGTGGGATCAAAAGGGGTTCGACAGTGAGATCAAACTGCTCGACCGGGTGTTGCGTCCGGCGAATTTCAGCAAAAAACAGCCCGGCAAAGGCTGGGGCGTTTTCCGCAATCCCGGCGGCGGCGAAGTCGCTGTCATCAATCTGCTGGGCAAAGTCTTCATGCGCGACAGTGCCTATGACCCCTTTGAAACGGTCGAAGAGATCCTTGCTCAACTGCCCTCTTCCGTCAAAACGATTTTAGTGGATATCCACGCCGAAGCGACAAGTGAAAAACTGGCGATGGGATATTTTCTGGACGGCAGAGTGACGGCGGTCGTCGGCACTCATACGCACGTTCCGACGGCGGATGCCGTCGTTCTGCCCGGCGGAACTGCCCGTCAGACGGATGTCGGTATGGTCGGCGGTGCAGTAAGTGTTCTCGGCCGTGAGGTGAAAGATGTCCTTTACAAGTTCAGTTCGGGACTTCCGAACCGGCTGGCGGTCGTGGAAAACGGTCCGATCCGTCTGGATGCGGCAGTGATAAGTTATGATTACATGACCGGACGGGCAAACGGCATACAGGCGATTTTCCGTGAAGTTGTGATTTGATTTCAGGAGATTTTTATGGATTTTGTTTTTGACCCCATTGAATGTATTATCGAAGAACTGCGGCAGGGAAATACAGTCCTTGTCACCGATGACGACAACAGCGGCACACAGGGAGATCTGATCGCCGCCGGAACGTATGCAGCGGCTTCTGTCATCAACTTTATGGCGACATACGGCAAAGGTTTGATCTGTGTACCGGTCACGGCGGAACGGGCGGCGGAACTCCGTCTGGTCTCAACCGCCACCGACCGCAGTGAAGCCGCTTTCACCCAGAGTGTGGATGCAAGAAACGGCATCACGTCCGGCATCAGTGCCGCAGACCGTGCGGCAACGGTTCAAGCTCTGCTCGATCCGGCAAGTACTGCGGAGGATTTCACCTCCCCCGGACACATGTTCCCCATCATCGCCCGCGACGGCGGCGTTCTGCGCCGTGCCGGACATACGGAAGCCGCAGTCGATCTGACCCGTCTGGCGGGCTTGCCGCCGGTGGGAGTGAGTTGCTCTGTCCTCAACGATGACGGCTCCATGGCGACGCTGGAACAACTGGATGCGTTCCGCAGAAAACACAATTTGAAATGGACCTCCATTTCTGAACTCATCGCCTACCGCCGTCACCACGAAAAACTGATCATCCGCGGAGAAAGTGCCCGTCTGCCGACCTGTTTCGGGGAGTTCATCACCACGCCATTCCGTACCAAAGTGGACTCTTTTGAACACCTTGCTCTGGTTTACGGGGATGTGAAAGACAAAGAGAACGTGCTGGTGCGTGTCCACAGCGAATGTATGACCGGTGACGTTTTCGGTTCGGCGCGCTGTGACTGCGGCGAACAACTCCATGCCGCATTGCGGCAGATCGTGGAAAACGGTTCCGGGGTGCTGGTCTATCTGCGTCAGGAGGGGCGCGGGATCGGTATTTTCAACAAGATCCACGCCTACAAACTTCAGGACCAGGGCTGCGACACGGTCGATGCCAATGTGAAACTGGGCTTCGCTCCGGATCTGCGTGAATACGGCATCGGGGTACAGATCTTGCTGGAACTCGGTGTGAGATCCATCCGGCTGCTCACCAACAATCCGCAGAAACTGATCGGACTTTCCGGCTACGGTCTGGAAATCACCGAACGGGTGCCGATCATCATAGAGCCATGCGAAGACAACGCCTTTTATCTGCAAACCAAAAAAGAGCGTATGGGGCATCTGATCTGATTGCCGTCAAGAGTTCTTATTTCTAATGGTTGTTGCGCATATCCGACGGCGTTCTGCCGTAGGTGTGGAAAAAAACTTTCCCGAAATAATTTGCCGAGGCAAAACCCGCCTTGGCTGCCGCCTCCTTTATGGACAGTTCCGGTTTCTGGAGCAATGCGAGAGCCTTGTGCATACGGAACTCCGTCAGATACTTCTGCGGCGTCTGACCGCAGACTGCACGCACGGTGCGCATCAGAGTTGAACGGTGAACATTCAGTTCAGCGGCGATGCTGTCGATGGTCAGATCGGGGTCGCTGAACTTCGCCTCCACGACAGCAAAGAAACGTTCCGTCAGAGAGGAGGTCTGTTCTGTTTCCGGATACTTTGCGCGCGAAAGCAGTTCGTAGCCCAGAATACCGGCGCAGATTTCGCTGTCCGTTCCCGGCTTGCGCAGCTGCAAACGCAAACGGGAGAACAACTCCTGCGGACACTCCCCCGCCTCCCACGGTTCGCGCGACAGCGAAAAGTCCCCGATCGCTCTGCCGCACAGTTCCCCGTCAAATGTCGCCCAGCAGAATTCGGCGGGGCGATCCGTAAAAACATGGTGGGTATCTCCGGGGAAATAACAGCAGCAAAACCCCGGCCGGAGAACGAAAACAGAGCCGTCCTCCTGCCGGAATTTCACCTCTCCTCTGATGCACCAGAAGATTTCAAGAAAATGCTTGCTCCGCACCCAGTCATGCCAGCCGCTCCATACACGGTAGATGCCTGACGAACGGACTTGTACCGGCAAAACCAGATTGCTCTGACGGGGATAACGGTAAACTGCATCAAACATAAAAAAATCCCTTTCTGCAACAAAATTACTCTTTAATCTACATTGTTATCCTTGTAAAGTCAAGCGTATAATTATAAATTATATCCAGAAACCTGTCAAAAAAACAAGGAGAGTTCAAAATGAACAAAAATTCCGGAGGGCCCAAGATCGTTGTGATCGGCGCGGGCAGTTATTTTTTCGGTAAACCTGTGATTTACAACGCCGTAACCAGTCCCATCCTGCAAAACGGCACCCTTGCACTGGTCGATACCAATGAACATACCCTCAAAACCATGATGGCTCTTGCCGAACGTGCCAAAGTACACAAAAACGTTCCGCTTGAGATCATCGGTTCCACCGACCGCCGCGAAGTGATGAAAGATGCTGATTTTGTCGTCCTCTCCTTCTCCTTCCGCAACTCCTATTACCGGGGACTGGATACACGTATTTCCCAAAAGTACGGTATTACCATGTGTTCCTCCGATACCATCGGACCCGGCGGGGCTTTCCGCGCCCTCCGCGAACTGCCCGAAATTTTGCGCATCGCTGACGATGTCCGTGAACTCTGCCCCAATGCGTGGCTGATCAACTTCGTCAACCCCACCTCCACGCTGGGCATCGGACTGATGCGGTACGCTCCCGATGTGAAAAGTTTTGCCCTCTGCGACGGCAACCACATGCCCTACTGCCGCCGCTGGCCGCTGGAACACGCCGGAATGATCCGGAAAGATCAGCCCGTCCCGCCGGAAATGGATGCCAAACTGGATATGACCGTCGCCGGGGTCAATCACTGCACTTGGATTTTGCGCTGTTTCTACGACGGCAAGGATATGATGCCGGAACTGAAAGCCTATCTCGACCGTGCCGCCCGTGCGGAATACGAAAAACGCCCCTCCCCCAAAGCAAAACCCCGTCTGAACGACAACTACTGCAAGATCCTGACCGATCTTTTTGATGCGTTCCCCACCGCGATCAGCCACACCAAAGAGTATGTACCCTACTTTCAGGGCAAGGGCGTGATGCCCGAAACGCCCGAACCGCTGATCGCCTTTGACGGCTACAACCGTCAGGAAGAGATGGATGCGGCATGGGCGAAAACCGAAAAACTCGCCAACGGCGAAACACCCATTGAAGATTTCTTCAAAGAGGGACGCGGCGACCATGCCACCGACATCATCGAATCCATGTGGGGCAACCTCGGCAAGAAGTTCTACATCAACTGCGCCAACCGCGGTGCCGTGCCGAACCTGCCCGATGATGCCTTCCTCGAACTCCTCTGCGAACTGGATATGGAACACGGTCCCCAACCTCTCCCCGCCTGCGATATGCCCCGGGGTCTCCTGAGCCTGACCTACCGTATCCTCGATACCCACGAACTCACGGCAAAAGCGGCGGTGGAATGTGACCGTCACGTTCTCATGCAGGCACTTGCCTGTGACCCGCTGACCACCAATCTGGAAGATATCCGCATGATCATCGATGAACTGCTCACCGAAGAGCGCGACCACCTCCCCCCCGAATGGTTCAAATAACCTACTTTCTTTTCAGCGGGAAAAGAAAGTAGGCAAAGAAAAGGCGGGTAATGCCGCGACGTTGCTGCGGCACCAGAGGGGGCGGGCCCCC
>JAFTUS010000108.1 GCA_017466125.1 Lentisphaeria bacterium
AGGCTCGAGAGCCCCAACGGGGCGACAGCCGACCTCTGCCGGGGCCGACGTTAGGCCAAAAAACTTTTGGGTCCGGTTTTCATTTTTGAGCGGATACGCAAAAATAAAAACCGGGGGGGAGGAAATTAAAGCGGGGAATATTGGAGGCTCGAGAGCCCCAGCGGGGCGACAGCCGACCTCTGCCGAGGCCGACGTTCGGCCAAAAAACTTTTGGGTACGGTTTTCATTTTTGAGCGGATGCTCAAAAATAAAAACCGGGTCGGAGGAAAGAGCGTTAGGCATTATTGGTCACATTGTCATGCGGAGCATGGCAATGTATCTGAAAAGGTTTGGAAAAGGGAGAGCGCGAGAGGGAAATAACCTTTCCTTAAAAGGTTTTTCCCTCTCGCATTCCCCCCTTTCAACATCATTACTGGCAGCATTGCTGCTGACGGGGATGAGCTGCTTTGGAGAGCGGGTGTTGTATTCGGCGGCGGGCGGCAGGGTAAAGACGCTTGACCCGGTGAAAGCCGATGATCTGGCGAGCCGGAATATGGCGGGAAGCATATTTGATACGCTTCTGCAATACGACTATACGGCACGTCCTTACAAACTGATCCCGTCGATGTTATCGGAGATGCCGGAGGTCAATGCGGCGGGGGATCGTTTCCGTTTCAAGTTGCGCGAGGACCTCTGTTTTGCCGATGACCCGGTTTTCAAGAGCCGAGCCGAGCGGAAAATCACTTCCAAAGATGTCATCTACTCCATTTTGCGTTTTGCAGACAGCCGCAACCACAGTCCGGTCTACTGGATGTTCCGCGGCAAGATCAGGGGGTTGGACGAATTTCACCGTTTGAGCCGCACCCTGCCGCCGGGAGACAACTCTCTTTACAACCGTATCCCATCGGGTTTCCGTATTCTTGACGACCGTCGTTTTGAGATCATTCTGACCAAGCCTGATCCCCGTTTCCTCTACATGCTGGCGTTGCCCAATGCGGGGATCGTGCCGCAGAGGGCCGTGGAGCATTACGGGGAGGATTTCGCCCGTCATCCGGTCGGCAGCGGGGCTTTTGTGTTGAAAAAGTGGATAAGGGAGTACCGTTTGGAACTGGTGCGCAACCCGGATTACCGTCTGGAATTCTTTCCGCAGGCGGAAGATATTTCCGACCGCACCCGTCCTTTGCCTCTGTCGGACAGGGTCATCTTTTTTCAGGTGAAACAGCCGATGACGGCGTGGCTTCTTTTCTTGCAGGGCAGACTGCACATGAACGGCGTTGACAAGGACAATTCCGATCTGATCGCGGGGGGAGATCTGCCTCCGGAACTGAAACAAAAGGGCATCCGGCTTTTGCGGATGCCGGAATTTGAGATCCGCTATGTCGGTTTCAACTTTGCGGACCCTCTGCTGGGAAAAAACGTAAAACTCCGTCAGGCGTTGAGTCTGGCGTACAATGTTTCCCGCCGGGTGCAACATTCGGGCAATCAGCTTCTTCCGGCGCAGGGGCCGATACCGCCCGGCGTTGCGGGATACGATGAAAATTTCCGCAATCCCTTTGCCGCGGACGATCTGGAAAGGGCGAAACAACTGTTATCGGAGGCGGGTTATCCCGGCGGGATCGATCCGTCAACGGGAAAGCGTTTGCGTTTCACCTTTGACCAGAGCGGCAACTCGTCGGCGCACCGTCAGTACGGCGAACTTGCGGCGGCGGACTTCGCCAAACTGGGGATCGAAGTGGAGTCCGTGCTGAACAACAACGCCCGTTTTTACGAGAAACTCCGTCAGGGGAAACTGCAGATGTTCCGTCTCTCCTGGATCGGGGATTTTCCGGATGCGGAGAACTTTCTGCAGCTCTTTTACAGCGGCAATGCGGGCGGCTGCAACCGCACCGGATTTTCCGATCCGGAGTATGACCGCATGTACCTTGAGATCCTTCCTATGCCAAACTCGCCGGAACGGACACTCAAATACAAAGCGATGGTGGAATATCTTGCCGGAAAAGCACCGTGGATTTTTGAAGGATTTCCGTTAAGTTACCAACTCAACCACGCCGGATTGCAGAATTATCTGCCCCATGATTTTGCTTTCTGCCGCTACAAATATCTGGTTTACCGCAAATGAGATACTTTAACGACATTATTATCCCTTACTGTCAGAAGATACCCGACGGTTACAGCCGTGTCCGGATACCGAAGTTTTACGGAATCCATTATAATCAAAGCGGTACCCTGTATTTGCGTATAGGAAATGGAAGCCGGCAGACTTATCAGGGGTCATGGTGTTTTCTGATGATTCCGGAAATAGAATTTGAGTACTCTATTTCCGCAGATGAGGAACATAACTATTTCGCATTGGGGTTTACCGGAGAACGGGTACAGGATTATGTCAAAAAAGGGTTGCTTTCTTCTGATTTTGAGGCAATTCCCATACAGAATGCTTTCGGTTTCCGGAAAAAACTGGAGGAGTTGGAGAAAAACTATCAGCAGCACCGTCTTGATTTTTGCGTACCGCAGTTGGAAGAACTGCTGTTGCTGCTTCAGGAGGCTCGGAATGGCAGAGAATTTATTCCGGGACAGTTGTTTTATCAGGCGGAAGATTTGAAAAAACTTCTTCAGGAAATCCGTATTGCTCCGCAAAAGGAATGGAATTTTGCTGTCGAGGCGGCAAAACTTCACATTTCAGAGCGGCATTTCCGGACACTTTTTCAGAAGATTGCCGGAATGCCGCCCCAGCGTTTTGTTTTGCGTGAACGGCTGGCTCATGCGCGGGAACAGTTGTTACAGACGGCACTTGCCATTGATGAAATAGCAGCTTTAAACGGTTTCCCGGATCCGTTCTATTTTTCCCGGATATTCAAGAAATACTATGGCGCAAGTCCGTTCAATTACCGGAAGGAGTTTTCTTTCCGGTAGTTTTCAGATTTTTCTGGTAGAGATAGAGTGATGGAACTGGCGGATCGGGCAATTCCTGCGGAGTATCGGCATGGAGAACCTTATTTTCTTTTTCAGTTTCCGGAGCAACTGTTCCCAATCGTAAACGAGTATCTTTCCCTGAAATCGTGTTGCCGATAAAAAACAATCCGGGCGAATCTGTTCCTGCAATAACCAGCAATACTTTATCGGGTTTGCTGCAAAAGACATGGTTGCGGAAAATCACCGTATCTGTAGCATTATCTTCCAGACGGATACCGTGTCCACGGCGGGCGACAAAGCGATTGTAGAGAAACATCCAGTTTTCATTGTTTCCTGTTAATTTTACTCCGGCATCAAAGACGTCAGCATCACAGTGCCACACCACATTCCGGGGACCGTTTGGACCGTGGGCATTATCCCCCGGACCGGTGGCAAAGAAACCGTGTCCGTAAGAACCGTATTGTTTGGTATCGGAAGTGATTTTCAGGTTTTCAAACAGATTTTCATGGGTATAGCCGGCGTGCCATTGTGCATCGCTGTTGTGAAAAACACTGTCTCGTACTACATTTCCGGAGGAAGACCACTGAATGGCGGGGGCGTGGCGTAATTTGCTTGTTTGGACGCGTTCAATCAGACAATCGTAACTTTTTTCCAGACAGAGGTAAGCACTTTTTCCGCCTTTATAGTTCCATGCTTCCCGGAATTCACTGTCTGAAACGGTACAGAATTTCGCCATCGTGAAATCCAGAGGATTTCTGCCGCTTTTGATGATACGCACATCATTGACAACGCAATCTGCTGCATTCAGGAATGAAAGCGTATGGAACCAGAAATCATTTTTTGTTTCAAACGATATTCCGGAAACACCGCCGCCGCGCAGCGGTGAATAAGGCAGAACTTCCGCCCGGTCGGAAACGGGAAAAGTTACCCGTACCGGCTGATCAAGATGAATGATATTGCCGTTTACTTTGGCAACTGTCAGCAGAACATTTCTGGAAATTCCCCATTTACAGGTATTGCCGATCCGTTGCCGGAATTCCGGCGTTTCAGCGGCTCGCAGTAAAATAACATCACCGCATTTGAAAGGGGCTGGCTTTTTTAATTCCAAAATTTTACTGCCTCTGGAGGCATCTTTAGCGAGGCGAATCGCTTTACCGGAAATTCCTTTTCCGTAAAAACTGATGATTCCTTCTGGAAGTTTGGCGGGCAAGGTAACGCCGGATGTCCGGTCAATACGAATTTTCCGATGGACCGTTTGCGGTGTTGCTCCCTGATAAACGATTTTGATAACCAGAGAATATTCGCCATCCGGACAATCTGCCGAAATTTTTGCCGTAAGCCATGAAATTCCGCCGGAATGGAGTTGCCTCTGGAATTTTTTCAGAATTTTTCCGTTGAATTCAACAGAAAGAGATGCAAGATCCCGTTGACCGTTACGGCGATGTGTGACAAGGTGAAACATACTGCCGGGAGCCAGAGCATCGGTGTTTTTCAGACCGCAAAGATCAACAGGCGAATCGGCGGGCATATCGTAATCAAGAGAAATTTCAGTATAATCTTTTCCGGCTCCCTGCAAAACGATATCGTTTTGGGTGATCCACAACATTTGCTTCAACTTGAATTTTCCGGGGGGCAACTGGATTATTCCGCCCATTTTACACTTTTTCAACGCATCGTTCAAAGAATTATCAATGATATCACCGGATTTGACATCCAGTTTGATGACCGGAAGTTTTTTTCCGGAAAGCGCATTTTTACCGCTGCGGCATCCGGCGTAACTGAAATCCGGGTAATAAAATCCGTCCGGGCCGGGAATATCGGCGGCGGTCGGCGGAACCAACGGAGAAGATACTGTTACCGGAAATTCTGCTTTATAGCGTCTTTGATTGGTGATTGGCAGAGAAATAACCTCAACATCGTCGAGCAGAAATTTCTGCTGAACCCATTGGGCAACCCGCAATTCAAGGATGCCTTTTACACAAGCGGGGTCCCAGATGGTCAGAAAATTTTCCAACTGCATCCATTTACCGTTTTCCCGGGGTGCTGAGTCTACGGAACAAAATACTGAAGTTACCCGTTTGCCATTTTTATCCAGTCCGACAAGATGCAGCTGCATCCCGTATCCTTGCAACGCTTTGACTTTGGCACGGAGAGCGTACCGCCCCGGAGTCAGCGGGAAAACCCATGATCTCCATATCATCTCTCTTGAACTGCTGTATTTCCCTGCGGTATGGATCGCTGCCAGAAGGACTCCGTCGTTATTTTGGGAATCCTTTTGCAGCTCTACTTTTGAGGAAATGGTCGGCAGAACTTTTCCGCCGATATTCTTTTCAAAATTGACGGAAGCAATTCTTTCGGCATGCAAAGAGAAATTCAACAGAAAGCATAGACAAAGAGAGCGGTACAACATTTATTCCTCCGGTCAGTTCAGATTTTCTTTCGGGAAAGCATAGCGTTTTTTCCCTGCAAAATAGGCCTTGGGTTCGGTTGCGACACTACCGTCAGAACGGACAAGGTTGCAGCGTCCATTATGGCGCAGAGAAACTGATTTGTACGCATCATTCCGTCCTTGACCGCCGATATCGTTATGAATGTTGTAAGATTCAACATACGATCCGTTATAGCCGGAACGGGTGGAGTCTGCCACGAGAAGATCATCCTGATCCAATCGGGTCAGCAAACCGAAAAAGAAAGTTCCGTCAACCGGATTGGCGACACCGACTTCGGCTCTTCCATTCGGTACACCGTAAGTATATTTTTGGTTATCGTTGGTGGAAGTATAAACAGCGGCCGGACAATGAGAATCATTGATTTCTCGTTTTTTGTCGGTTATTTTGGAAAGATAATTCAATTCTCCAAGACGGAACCGCCATGTATCATCCGTACTTGAAAAAATAGCCGCAGGAAGCATATCATTGAAATCACCGGCATACGTAAAAAAGGTATTCCCCAATTGTTTCAGATTGGACACACAATTGACTGCTTTAGCTTTATCCCGCGCTTTATTCAAAGCGGGCAGCAGCATAGCGGCAAGAATTGCAATGATTGCGATGACGACCAAGAGTTCGATAAGAGTAAATAATCTTTCGTTTTTTTGCATTTTAATTCCCCCTTGTGTAAATGATTATGCCGGAGAATGAACTCTCCGGCTTACGAAAATAACTTATTTGAAATAACTTTCGATGACTTTTGTCACTCCGGTCAGATCAGAAACGATGTAATCGGGCTGCGCTCCGGTGAGTGGTTCATCATCCCGGTTCAACCAGATGGTTTTCATCCCGATTGCCAACGCTCCCTGAAGATCCCACTGCGGACAGGCACAATACAAAACATCGTCAACCGTCAGCCCGGTTTGTTCCAGTACCCAGTAATAGGCACGCGGATTCGGCTTGGAACATCCGGCAGTCATCATATCTCCCACAAAGTCCGGTTTGAAGCCATCTGTATGGGAGATCAGCAAGTCCAGATAGTACCGCTCAATATTGGAAAAAGTGAAAACTTTGCACATTTTCTGTTGTTTCTTGAGTTCAGCGGGAACTTCCGGGAAGGGCATTACATCTTTCCAGGCTTTTTCCATATAACTTACATCTTCGGGATCGCCCACGATGTTGAAGTGACGGAAAGCGTGCATCAATGCCCGCTGCTGATTCCACTGAAACGCATTGTTGGAACCAAATGCGCCAATGTGATTGAAGTAGGTGTGGTAAAAGTTCCAGACCCGTTTGAACTCTGCCGGTTCGATATCGGACTTGTACTTTTTGAGAAGACGGGCGCAGGCATCAGTCCAGACTGCGGACCAATCCCAGAGAGTTTTCTTTGAATCGTAAAAAATTGCTTTGGGTTTCCAGTTTTCTGCCATGATGATCCTCCTTTATTTTATTTTTTTGACGGAAACTTGTTTCCCTGATATTTCAGCATCAGAAATTGCTTCAAAAACGGCAATCCCGTGAGCGATTTGCAATGCACTGTCCTGTGTGCCGATACTTTTGTCGCCCCGGATCGCTTTGTAGAAATTTTCCATCTGGAATGAACCGCTGCGGAAATCCGGAGAGAGTGTCTTTTTTTCTGAAACGGTTTTGTTTTGAAAACGGGCATGCAGTTCCAATTCCAGCGAAGTGAACTTACCCCAATTCTCCCTCTCAACGCCCAAGCTGATCTGCCGCTTGAAAATAGTTCCGCGTTCGTAATGCAGCATTAATGTTGCCGGGTAGCAATAACCGTCTGAAATACAGAAATTGGCATTAACGGAAGCCGTTGCGCCGTTTTCAAAAAGCATGAGCAGGTGAGCATTGTCAGGGGTCGGGCGCCCGGTGAAAATTCTTGAAGTTGTCACCTGAACGCTTTTGACTTCTCCCATCAGAGCAAGCAAATCGTTTACTCCGTAGATACCGATACGGAAAATGGGCGCGGCGGGACACTCGGAAACTGAATCCATCCATGCTCCTCCCTGACCGCTCTTTTCATCATAGCGGTTATAACTTTCCCAGTGAGCGGATATGGGACGGCCGAGGTCATATTCTTTCTGCCAGTCAAAAATAGTACGCAATTCATCGCTTAACTCCGGATTGGGCGAATTGAGTTGTACCACGATTCCGGCAGAGCGGACTTCATTGAGAACGTCAAAAGCAGCTTGAGCATCCCGTTCAAATGGCTTGGTTGTCAGAATATGTTTTCCGGCGGCAGCGCATTTACGTACCAGATTGGCACGGCCCTGGGGCTGAGTCATCAGTGCCACTGCCTGAATATCTGCCTTTTGAAGCATCTCATCAAAATCAGCGTACACTTCCGCAGAAGCGATTTTTAAAAACTCCTGACAGCGTTCCTGAATTTTGTCACATACGGCAATTACTTCAAAAAACGGGTCTATTTCGGCTTTATGGATCCGATACCAACCTGTACCGAAACCGAGACCAACGATGCCAAGTTTTATACGTCTATCCATAGTCAACAGATCTCCTTTTTTTTTGCATCTGGTGTAATATACATCCTGCCAAAGGGAAATAAAATGGACAAAATGATGGTATTTATGGATAAAACGGAAATAATATTATTGATAAGAATTATAAAAATAAAATAGTATAATAAGTTCAGATGGAAATTTTTTCAGGGATATATTATGCGAAATATTCGTTTTTTTATATCTGTTTTATGAAAAATACGGAACGTTAAATTATGAGTTCTTATTGTTGCTATATTAAAACTGCAGCAAATGAGTGTATGGGGAAGTCTGACGGTTACAGCCGTATTATGCGACGGTATATTTTTTCCGCAGATAATTCAGGAATGGGCGGGCTGAGATGCTCTCTGCTCCGCAGATCTGTTTCAAGAGCTGTTCACGGGTGTAACGCGCCCCGTGGCGGTGAACTTTCTCCCGCAGGAACTCCCGCAGCGGCTTGAAGTTTCCTGCACCGATATTCTGTTCCAGTTCCGGCATAAGCGTTTCCGCCGCCTCCCAGATCTGCGATGCGATGAGATTGCCCAGAGCATAGGTCGGAAAATAACCGAAATCCCCCAGCGGCCAATGGATGTCCTGCAAAACGCCGTAACGGTCGTTACGGGGCGTGATGCCGAGAAACTTCTCCATTTTTCCATTCCATGCATCCCGGAGTTCGCGGGGTGCGAGTTTTCCGGAAAACAACTCTTTTTCCAGTTCAAAACGCACGAGGATATGCAAGTTGTAGGTCGCTTCATCCGCCTCGGTGCGGATCTCTGAAAACTGCACCCGGTTGACGGCACGGAAAAACTGTTCTGCCGGAACAGATGCAAGCTGTTTGAAGCGTTTCTGATATTCCGGATAAAGCCACTCCCAGAAAGCACGGGAACGTCCCACCAGATTTTCCCACAGGCGGGATTGGGACTCGTGGAAAGCGTAACTGACCCCGTCGCCCAGCACCGTCCGGTGATATTGCGGAGCGATGCCCTGTTCGTAGAGGGCATGGCCGCACTCGTGAACAGTGCTTAACAGACAGGAGACCGGCAAATCCCGGTGGACTGCCGTAGTGATACGCACATCCTGCAAGCCGATATTGGTCGTAAAGGGATGTTCCGTAAGGTCGATCCTGCCGTGTTTGAAATCGTATCCCATCGCCTTGGCCACTTTGCTGCTGATCGCCAGCTGCGCCGCTTTGGAATAACTGCCTCCGGGCAGCGGCTCTGCCGGGATTTGAGCGGCTTCACGGACGATTTGAGTCTGTTCTGCGGCAAGCGGAGCAAAGATGCGTTCCACTTCTGCCGAACTCATTCCGGGTTCGTACTCATCCAACAGGGCATCATAGGCGCACTCAAAGCCGCTGAAAAGGGCGGCGTACTGCTGTTTCAGAGCGATGATGCGTTCCAGTTCCGGTGCAAGGATGGAGTAATCGGCACTTTCCCGTGCTTTCAGCCACGCGCTGTGGGCGGATGCCGTTGCCATCGTCAGATTTTTCACCAGTTTTCCCGGTATTTGTGCGGCACGGTCAAGTTTGCGCCGCAACTGGCGGCAGACTGCTTTTTCAAAGGAGTCTTCCGGATACGGTGCTTTTTCGCATTTCTCCAAAGCCCGTCTCAATTTTCCGGAGGTCATTTCCCGGTGGATCACTCCGGAGAGAGCTGCCATTTGAGCGGAACGTCCGGTTTCCGCACCCGACGGCATAGCGGTCTGCTGGTCAAATTCCAGCAATGCCAACGCCGCCTGAAGGTCAAGGACTGTTCCGTACAGTTCCAGTAAATTTTTCATCTGCGCACCGTACTGAAAATCATTTGCCGTCGGCGATGATCTTTTTGATCCGTTCCTGGAGACCTTCATGTTTCATGCCGTGGGTGCCGATGGGATTGGTAAAAATCGCTTTCGGAGTCGTCTCCGGTATGGAGTTGTAAGCGGCATACACCGAAGTCGGCACACAGACCGTATCAAAGAAACCGGTACAGATGCGGGTTTCGCATTTGATGCGTCTGGCAAAATAGCAGACATCGTAATATTTGACCGCATCGGCAACTTTTTCATGAGCAGAACTGCCCGGTTTGGCGCGGTACAGACGCGGCCAGCCCGGAGTACGTTCCACAAGAGAACCGCCATGGTCGCAAAGAGCGGGAACATTCGAGCCGCAGAACGTGACCCGGGGCTCAAGAGCAGCGGCAACAAGAGCTTGTGCGCCGCCTTGGCTTCCGCCTGTAACAATCAGAATTTTTCCATTCCATTCCGGCAGAGATTTCACATAATCCAGAGAGCGCATGATACGCAGAAACATACCTCTGAAATAAAAAAGTTCCCGATTGTTTTTGTTGCGGTGCGGATAGGCTTTCAACTCATTTTTGTTCAGACTGTGGTAAAAATCAGCAGATTTGCCGTTTTCGATACCGTGCGCATTGACGTTAAACGAAATCATATGCTGACCGTCGTTAAGGGGTTTGTAAGCGGAGCGGACACCGGCTCCGTGATAGGAGACCTGAACGGGGAGAGATCCCGGCTTTGCCCCAACCGGCATACAGAGATAACCGGAGACGGGCATACCGCCGGCGCACTCCACTTTGACATCCCAGCAGAGGACTTTTCCCTCATATCTTTTGCCGACAGCAACAGGGGTACGGACGGCCTTCAAAGGTACTTTATCCAGTTCGGCACGCTGTTTTTTCCAGAATTCGTCAAAATCGGCGGGTTCCGCCATTCCGGGACGGATCTCTTCCGGTGCGACCATGGCTCCAACTCCGCTGCGAAAAGGTACTTTCCACGGACTGGCGGGGTTGATGATTGGTTTTTTCTTTTCATCCAAAACCGTCAGACGGAGCATAAACCAGCCGGCTTTATCGGAACTTGTCCTGAAAACAGCCTCCTGGGCGGCAGGCAGAATACGGGTCTCTCTGACTTTTTCATTGAAAAGCAGTTGCGCACAGACAAATCTGTTCCGGGGAACAGTTCCCTTTTCCAGCATTCTTCCGGAAAGAACGATCTCCTCTCCTTTTTTGAAAATACCGGAGGGTTTGCTGACTTTGCAATCAAATGTGAAATTATAAACAGGAACCGCCTTGACAGCACTGGCTCCTGCATTGCCGCAATATGTTGAAAACGGAAAAACCAATGCCGCAAGAATGGTGAAAAATATTCTCATTTTACGCCTCCTTTGGCACAGAGATTACAGGAATGGCAGTCCAATCCCTGCGGCGGCACATAGAGACGGTGTTCTTTGATCGCCTTGCGGCGGGCAAGCGCATTGCGGGCGGCAAGGACGCAACCGACTACGATAAATGCCCCGGCAGAGGCGGAAGCAAGCAGAAATTCCGTCTGCCACGCCGTGATGATCTTTACGCCGAATGCAGAACCCGATGTGAGAAATTCACGGATCACGCCGATCAGCGTCAGGGCTATGGTGAAACCCAACCCCATCCCGGCACCATCCAGCATGGAGCGGAATGCACCGTTTCTGGAAGCAAACGCCTCCGCGCGGCCCAGCACGATGCAGTTCACAACGATCAGCGGAATAAAGATACCCAGCGCATCGTTGAGAGACTGCGGAGCGTATGCCTTCATCAGCAAATCGATCACCGTTACAAATGTGGCAATGACCACGATGTAGACGGGAATACGGATCTTCTTCGGAACGATCCCGCTGATGAGCGAGATCACCAGATTGCTGCCGATCAATACACAGGTCGTGGCAGCACCCATGCCGACACCGTTGACCGCACTGCTGGTCAATGCCAGCGTGGGGCAGGTGCCGAGCAGCAGCACCAGAAAGGGATTTTCTTTCCAGAGACCTTTGGTAAAATCAGAAAGATAACTCATTTTTTTCTCCTTGTCAGAGTGTCGTTTTTACAACAGTGGTTTCCCCCGGTCCGACCGGAGTGACTTCATATTTTCCGAAACATGCCGGGACGAGACAACTTTCGCCCGCCTCCAAACGGACGGTGCGGTCTTCATCGCCGGTCTTACCGACCGTGACGGGGCCGTTGACTGCACTGATCAGGTGGAAACTGCCGCCGCTGACGGTATCGTCATTCCAGACGGAAACAAGACGCAAATCGTTGACCGTGAAGAAAGGACAGGTCGTGACGACATCGTATCTGCGGTTATGGCTGGCTTCTCCGGAAACTCCCGCCACACGGGGAGAGGTACGGTTCATGAAGTTGATGGATTTGATACCGACATCCACATGCAGTTCGCGGGATTTGCCGTTGGCATCGACCCGTCCCCAGTCGCTGACGCGGTAGGTGGTGTCGCTGTTCTGCTGGATCTCAAGGATCAGATTGCCTCCGCCAATGGCATGGAGCGTGCCGGAAGTGATGAAATAGGCATCGCCCGGGCGGGAGGGATAGACTTGCAGCAGTTCCTCCACAGCGGGAGAAGACATCTGTTCGACCAACTGCTGTTTGGTGGCGCGTCCCTGAAGTCCGGCAAGGATTTTGGCATCTTTGCGGGCGGCGATGATATACCACATTTCAGTTTTGGGTTCTGCGCCGTTGCCGATCTCGCGGCAGGCGTTTTCGTCCGGGTGGACTTGCAGACTCAGGCGGTCTCCGGCATCAATGAGTTTGACCAGAAGCGGAAAACGCTCCGTATCAGCGGCCTTGGAGCCGAGCAGGGCCTTGCCGTAGTTTTGCAGCAGTTCGTGGAGCGTTGCACCTGCCATGGGGCCGTTTGCCAGCACGCTGACTTCGCCTTCACGGTCCACCAGTTCCCAGGATTCGCCGATGGGATCGTTTCCGGCGGGGACATCACGTTTCAGCACTTCGCTCATCTGAGTTCCGCCCCAGATGCGTTCCTGATAGATGGGGGTGAACTTCAGCGGATAAAGGTTGTCGATGGCAACGAATTTCATTTTTCAGTTTCCTCTTCATTCCAGATAAATTTTTTGCAGACATCCGCGATTTCGGCGGGCAGACGGGTGATCTTGAGTTCTGAAGTGACAGACGCAAGAATGATATGTCCGCTGACCAGCAGTTTGCCGTCGCAGAAGACATTGGACGATATTTTGATACGCGCTCCCCGGATCTCGCTGATCCAGGTGCGGAACGTCAGAAGATCATCGTAACGTGCCGGAGCATGATAGCGGCAGAACGCCTCACTCACCGGAAAAATCACGCCGCGGCGTTCCATTTCGCTGTACGGCAGCCCTGCTTCGCGCAGCATTTCGTTGCGCCCCCGTTCAAAATAGACGAGATAGTTGGCGTGGTAGACCACCCCCATCCGGTCGGTGTCCGCATAAGGCACACGGTAAGTCATTTCATGGTACATGATATACCTCCTTATTCGATATGTTCAAGGACCGCAAGCATGGATTCTTCCAGCGTGAGGCCCGTATTGTCGATAATAACAGCATCCGCCGCAGGCTTCAACGGAGCGATGGGGCGGTTGGCATCCTGTTCATCCCGTTCAGCGATTGCCCGTGCGACTTCCGCCAGAGCTTCGGCATCGAAACGTTCCCCCTCCTGACTGAGACGCCGTCTGGCGCGTTCTTCGGGGGTGGCGGTGATAAAAAATTTGTATTTGGCGTCAGGAAAGATCACGGTACCGATGTCACGTCCTTCCATGACGATAAGGTTTTTGTTTGCGAAGGAACGCTGCACATCCAGCAGATACGCCCGAACGTCGGGCTGTGCGGCGACTTTGCTGGCTCCTGCGGCGACTTCCAGTCCGCGCAGGGCGGCACCGGGGAACTCTCCGTTGAGCATCAATTCGTACTGGTCATCTGCACCGGGGCGGTATTCCAGTTTCAGCGTTTCCAGAAAGGAGCGGGGAACGTTCTCCAGGGAGCGTCCTGCCCGCAGACAGGCAAGTGCAACTGCACGGTAGAGACTGCCCGTACTGATATAGGCGATATTCAAACGTTTGGCGATCATTCCGGCGATGGTACTTTTACCGGATGCCGCCGGGCCGTCTATTGCAATTACATTACTCATAAAATCACTCATAAAGTCAAAAAGGCCGGTCATACTGTTTTTCAGCAGTTGACCAGCCGGAATTCACAATTCAGTTCAGTTCCCGTTGCGGCTGCGGAGGCGGCCGCTCTTGAGGAAGCCTTCATAATGACGCATGGTCAAGTGAGACTCCAACTGACTCATGGTATCGAGGGTGACGCCGACCATAATGAGCAGCGATGTACCACCGAAGAACTGAGCCACCATAAAGGGAATTTTGAAACTGTTGTAGAGGAACATCGGGAACAGCGCCAACACCAACAGGAAAACCGCTCCGCCCGCCGTGACGCGCGTCATCGCACCGTCAAGGAAGTCGGCAGTCGGTTGACCGGGGCTGATTCCGGGAATGTACGCTCCCTCTTTCTTCAGATTGTCAGCAATCTGAATCGGATTGAACTGGTTGGCAACCCAGAAGAAGCAGAAAAGCAGGATCAATACGCCGTAAGCGATCAGATATCCCGCCCCATCCTGACGGAAAGTCGTTGCAAGTGTGATCCATACCTTTGCACCCGTGCGCTGCGCCATGAACTGGAAAAGATATTCCGGAAGCATGAGGATCGCACCGGCGAAAATGATGGGCATCACGTTGGCAAAGTTGACTTTGAGCGGCATGTAGGTAGAACCGCCCATCATCTGCTTGCCGACAGTCTTGCGGACCATCTGGATGGGAATACGGCGGTAACCCTGGCTGAGCAGGATCGTCGCCGCAGTAACGGCGCAGAAAACCACCAGCAGCAGCAGGAGTTGAACCGGGCGGAACGTGGTTCCGTCAGGAGTGCGTCCTGCCATCGCCATCTGCACCAGTTCGATAATGGAGTGGGGCAGACGGGAGACGATGTTGATGGTAATGATCAGAGAGACACCATTGCCGATACCGCGTTCGGTCATCTGTTCGCCCAACCAGGTGAAAATCATGGTCGTACAGGTGATGACGAGAACCGTCACCGGAACAAAGCAGGATGCGGAACCGTGGAAAAGCGTCTGTCCGGGCGGCAGTTGAGGCAGCCCGATCTTGCTGGGATTGACCATGGCCGCAGCGACCATGGTTCCCTGAATAAGACAGACGACAATGGTAAGATACCGGGTGTACTGACTGATCTTCTGGCGGCCGGAGGCTCCCTCACGCTGCATTTTTTCCAATGCGGGAAGCACCGGTACCAGAAGCTGCATAATGATCGAGGCGGTAATGTAGGGCATGATGCCGAGTGCGCCGAGAGCAAAGTGCGTCAAAGCACCGCCCGAGAACAGATCGATCATGCCCATAAGCCCGCTGTTGTTGGCGGCTGACATGCTGTTGATATACTCTTTCAGTGCCAGCGGATCGACCCCGGGGCACGGAATATTGCTTGCGAACCGGATCAGCACGATCATCAGAGCCGTGAAGAGCAGCCGGTTGCGCAACTCTTTAATCTTCCAAGCGTTCAAAAATGCCGTCAACATAATGCTGTTTCCTCTTTGGGTTAGTCAATCACTTCGACCTTGCCGCCGGCGGCTTCGATTTTGGCCTTGGCAGCTTCGGAGAACTTCTCTGCCTTGACGGTCAGAGCCTTGGAGATCTCACCGTTGGCGAGGATCTTGAGGGCAAAGAATTTCTTGCCGATCAGGTTCTTTTCCTGAAGAGCAGCCACATCGACGACATCGCCGGCGTTGAAGTTCTCTTCGAGGATGTTCAAGTTGACCAGAGTGTAGATGATCCGGTCGGCGTTCTTGAATCCGCGCTTGGGCAAGCGGCGGAACAAGGGGATCTGACCGCCTTCAAAGAACGGACGGATCTTGGCACCGGTACGGGACTTCTGACCTTTTTCACCGCGTCCGGCAGTCTTGCCGAGACCGGAACTGTCACCACGGCCGACCCGTTTGCGACGCTGACGGGAACCGGGATTGGGACTGAGTTCATGCAGTTTCATATTCTTAAAGTCCTTACTTAGTTGTTTTCAACGGTTTTTTCAATGCCGCGGCGGGCGTAGACTTCATCGCGGGTCGAGAGCATCGAGATCGCTTTGAAGGTAGCCTTCGTCACGTTGACTGCATTGGAGGCACCGAGAGATTTCGCCAGAACGTCCTTGACACCGGCGAGTTCGAGAACCGCGCGGACCGCACCACCGGCGATCAAACCGGTACCGGCGGAAGCCGGACGCAACAGAACCTTTGCACCACCGAATTTGACTTCGATATCGTGGGGCAGGGTCTGACCGTTCATGGGAACAGTCACCAGATTGCGGCGGGCAACTTCACCGCCCTTGCGGATCGCATCGGAAACTTCGTTGGCTTTGCCGTAGCCGAAACCAACGCGGCCATTGTGATCACCGACCACGACGAGAGCTCCGAAACTGAAGTTCTTGCCGCCTTTGACGACCTTGGCACTGCGGTTGACCGCAACGACGGATTCGTCAAATTCGTTCTGGACCACTTCGTTGATATTTTCACGTTTTGCCATGAGAACGCTCCCTTAAAACTTGAGTCCGTTTTCACGAGCCGCTTCGGCGATCGCCTTGATACGGCCGTGATATTTGAAACCGGAACGGTCAAAGACCACTTCGGTCACGTTTGCGGCTTTCGCCGCTTCGGCAGCCAGTTTACCAAGCAGTGCGGCACCATCCATGTTGGGACGGGCGTTGGCACTCTTGAAGGCGGCGGAAAGACTGGAGGTCTGAGCCAGAGTCTTGCCGGCGACATCGTCGATGAACTGGCAATAGATGTGGTTCGCTGTGATGCTCACGCAGAAGCGGGGACGATCAGCGGTACCGGAAATTTTTTTGCGGACACGGGCATGACGATGAGCCCGCTGCGCTTTCTTATCGATAACAGCCATTTTATCTGCTCCTTACCGTGGATTAACCCACAGACTTGCCTTCTTTAAGAACGATACGTTCATCGACATACCGGATACCTTTGCCCTTGTAGGGTTCGGGGGAACGGTAACGACGGATTTCAGCAGCGGTCTCACCGACCAACTGCTTATCGGCACCTTCCACGAGGATCTTGGTACCGTCGGTGACGGTGACTTTGATGCCTTCGGGAACAATGTGTTCGATGGTGTGGGAGTAACCGAGGTTCAGCACCAGCTTATTGCCGGAGAGCTGAGCTTTGTAACCGACACCAACGATGGCCAGTTCTTTCTTGAAACCGGCAGTGACGCCGATGATCATATTGTTGATCAGACTGCGGGTCAGACCCTGCATGGCACTGGCGCGACGGTCGTCGCTGGCAGTGGTGACATGGATCTGATCGCCTTCGACGTTGACGGCAACGAAAGGAGGAAGGGCGATGGCCAGTTTGGCCTTGCCTTCGACCTTGACACCGTCAGCATCGACGTTCACCTTCACTCCGGAAGGGATCGTGATCGCTTTATTACCAATACGAGACATAATTTAGTGTTCCTGACTTAGTATTTACCAGACATAGCAGAGAATTTCTCCGCCGACGTTTTCCTTGGCAGCCTGACGACCGCTCATCACACCGTTGGGGGTGGTCAGAATGACGGTTCCCAGACCGTTACGGACACGGGGAATTTCCTGGCTGCCGCAATGGACACGGCAGGACGGCTTGCTGACGCGTTCGATACCTTCGATCACGCTTTTGCCGTTCACGTACTTGAGTTCGATAGCCAGAGTGCGTTTCACACCATCTTCGGCAATCGCCACTTCTTTGACATAACCTTCCGCCTTGAGAACGGCAGCGATGGCAGCCTTCTCTTTGGAGCTGGGCATTTCGACCTTCTTCAGGCCGGCGGCACCGGCGTTGCGGAGACGGGTCAGCATGTCAGCAATGGGATCTTGCATACTCATTTGTCGAAAATCCTTTCTTACCAACTGGCCTTGGTGACACCGGGAATCTGACCTTTGGAGGCCAATTCACGGAAACAGATACGGCAAAGTTGGAATTTACCGATATAAGCGCGGGGACGGCCGCAAGCCTTGCAACGGGTGTAGTTGCGCACGGGGAATTTGCTGCCGCGTTCCGCTTTCACAATCAAACTGAGTTTAGCCATGATGCTATACCTTCCTTTAATCCTCGAACGGAACTTCCAACATTTTGAGAAGTTCACGGGCACTCTCATCATCCTTTGCGGTGGTCACAAAGTTGATGTTGACACCGAGGGGATATTTGAGTTTGTCGGTATCGACTTCGGTGAAGACCGAGACGTCGGAAATACCGAGGTTATAGTTACCCGCACCGTCAAAACCGGTCTTCGGAATACCACGGAAGTCGCGTACACGCGGCATGGCGTTGTGTACGAAACGATCGAGGAATTCAAACATCCGGTTGCCGCGCAGCGTCACCATGACGCCGACAGGCATTCCGACGCGCAGTTTGAAGTTGGAAACGTTCTTGCGGGCCTTGCAGATGACGGGCATCTGACCGGTCATAGCGGCAAGATGTTTCTTGGCTTCGGTGAAAGCGTCACGTTCTGCATCAGAACCGATACCCGTGGAGATGACGATCTTCTCGAGTTTCGGGATCTGCATGACGTTCTTCAGACCAAGTTTGGCCTGGAGTGCAGAACGGACTTCATCCGTATATTTTTTCTTCATATCAGGCATTTTACATTACTCCGCCTTTTCCGCAGCAACTGCGGCGACGTTGGAAACGTGAACCGAAACGGAGCGTTCAATCATGCCGCCGTTGGGGTTCGCCTTGCTTTTCTTCACGGTACGCTTGCCGATCTGACGGTCTTTGGCGTTGGTGAATTCCAGCACGACCCGGTCCTTCTTGGTGAGAACCGCGAGGATAGTCGCTTCTTCGCCTTTGTAGTTACCGGCGTTGACGACGACTTTATCGCCTTTTTTCACATGATATTTCATATTACAGGACCTCCGGAGCGAGAGAGATGATCTTCATAAAATCTTTGTCTCGCAGTTCACGGGCGACCGGTCCGAAAATACGGGTACCGATCGGATTTTTATCCTTATCGATCAGGACAGCCGCATTGGAGTCGAACCGCAGATAGGAACCGTCGGGACGACGGATCTTGGAGGCGGTACGCACGATAACAGCCTTGACGACCTGACCTTTTTTCACCGAACCATCAGGAATGGCTTCCTCCACTGCGGCGGTAACGATGTCACCGACGCGGGCGATCTTCTTTCCCTGACCGAGAACAGTGATCGTGAGAAGGGACTTGGCACCGCTGTTGTCAGCGACATCCAGAATAGTCTGCATTTGAACCATAGTATCTTATCTCCTCAGTCCTGTTCAGCACGGCTGATGATTTCCAAGAGACGCCAGCGTTTGTTCTTGGACAACGGGCGGGTTTCGACGATACGGACGGTATCACCTTTACGGGCTTCGTTGTTTTCATCATGGGCGGTAAACTTTTTACTGACTCTGACAACCTTCTTGTACAGCGGATGCTGTTTACGGCGATCGACGTTGACCACGATGGTCTTGTCCTGAACGTCGCTCACAACAACGCCGACACGTTCTTTGCGGTTGCCACGAACTTCCACAATAGCTTCACTCATTACTTCACCTCTGCTTTGGCGGCCCGGGCGGTCTGCTCGGTCATAATGCGAGCGATGTCACGACGGACTTCACGAACGCGGGCGGTCTTTTCGAGTTGACCGGTGCGGGACTGGATCTTGAGATTCAGTTTTTCCCGTTTGAGGTCAGCGATCTTCGTGACCAACTCTGCATCGGAGAGTTCACGGATTTCTTTGTTCTTCATTGGAACCACCTACTCTTCACGCGCCAGGAACTTGCAGCGCAAGCAAAGCTTGTTCGCAGCACGACTCATTGCTTCCTTGGCCACAGATTCACTGCAGCCGGAGATCTCAAACAGCACGCGGCCGGGCAGAACGGGGGCGACCCATCCTTCGACTGCGCCTTTTCCTTTACCCATACGGACTTCCAACGGCTTCTTGGTGAAGGAGCGGAAGGGGAACATACGGATCCACACTTTACCACGACGTTTCAGGTGGCGGTTGATGGCCACACGCGCGGCTTCAATCTGATTATTTGTAACGTACCCGCGGGTCAGGCTCTGAAGTGCGAAATCGCCGAAATCCAACTTATTGTTGGTCGTGGCGAGTCCGGCGTTACTTCCGCGCTGAACCTTTCTGTACTTTACTCTTTTTGGCATTAACGGCATTTTCTTGCTCCTCCACAGAGTCTTTCTTGCAAATCCAAACCTTGACGCCGATCTTACCGGCAGTCGTGTTCGCTTCAACGAAACCGTAGTCGATGTTCGCTTTCAAAGTATGCAGCGGCACGCGGCCCTCTTTATACTGTTCTTCACGAGCCAACTCGGCACCGCCCAGACGGCCGGCGCAGTTGATCTTGATGCCTTCGGCACCCTGTTCCATCGCAAGCTGGATGGCACGTTTCATCGCGCGGCGGAAACCGATACGGCGTTCCAGCTGCTGTGCGATGCTCTCGGCCACCAACTGAGCGTTGGTTTCAGCACGACGAACTTCCACGATATCGATATAGACCTCTTTTCCGGAGGTCAGCTTGGCCACTTTGGCCTTGAGTGTTTCCAGCTCGGCACCCTTCTTGCCGATCAGCAAGCCGGGACGGGCGGAATAGATGATTACGCGAACACGGCTGGCAAAACGCTCAACCTGAACGCGGGCGATGGCAGCGGCACTGCATTCCTTCTTGACGAACTTGCGGATTGCAAGGTCTTCATGAAGCCATTCACCAAAGAGGTTCTTACCGCCGAACGCTTTACTGGGGAACCAACGGGATTCCCAGTTTTTGGTCAGCGCGGTTCTCAACCCAATCGGATTAACTTTCTGTCCCACGATTCAATCCTCTCAGTTCATATCCGTCAAAATAACTTCAATATGGCTGGTCCGCTTGCGGATCCGGCCGGCCGAACCGCGAGCCCGTGCGCGAAAACGACGGATGATCGGACCGGGGCTGACCAGGGCGGCTTTCACCGTCAGGGCCTTACGGTTGACATCGTTGTTGTTTTCAGCATTGGCCACGGCAGAGCGCAGAGTGTCACCGATCAACACTGCAGCCTTACGGGGGCTGAGGTCGACGATGGCGAGCGCTTCAACTGCGGATTTTCCCTGGATGAGGCGGGACACATGGCGCGCCTTTTCCGGACTGATCCGCACATTCCTTGACAAAGCTCTTACTTCCATAATCTGGTTCTCGAGTTTTCCTGTTGTTTTTGTTTCAGGATGTTGTAATTGCATCGTTCAACATCCCCTTTTTTGAACACCGTCTCAAGTTGCAGTTCAGAAACCCCAGCATCAGAATTTCTACTGTTCCTTATTCAGGTGCCCGCTATCCGTTGCAGCCTCCATACCCGGAGCAAGATCAGCAATATTGCCTGACAGAACCGCGGCCGCTGCAACGAATGGTCTCACATGGACTATCCTGAGCCGGGTCGCACCGTTCTTCCCTGTACGGTATGCCAGACCGGGAAACGCACCTTTCGCCGATCCGACTGACAATATTACGATCGACAGATCCCGATCCACTGCCAGGATGCGGCACTTTCGCAGAGTGCCGTTGTTTTCTCTGACAGCGAGTTCGTTTTCCATCAATCCAATCATGCGCTGTGCCGCATCAGAAGCGACATCCAGTTTCAGCAGGATATCCGCCTGCCGCACCTTCCCGAGCGGCAGTTCTTTCAGCAGTTGACGCACTTCTTCGCAGAACGCTGTGGTTTTCAAGGCAAGTTCATTCCCACTTTTGAGGAGAAACCCCATTGATTTCAGCAGCTGCTCTTCCCGCCTGCCATCTTTTCGCACTGTCCCCTCTGCCGGGACTCCGGCAAGCCACAACCGCAACGCAAGGTTTTCCCGGTTCTGCTTTTCAAATTGTTTTCTGATCTCAAGCAACTCTCCCTGTAAAACGGAATTTTCCTCCTCAAGTCTTTTTATTTTAAGCAGGAGTTCCGCCTCACGGGACCCGGCATGATCCTGAACGCTCACTTCCGTTCCGCGCCCCCTCTCATGCACCTCAGCAGCGTATCCTCGCACAAGAATACAAACTGCTAAGACATATAAAATACCACACTTTTTGACGTTTATCAAGTCTGAAATGCTGAAATTTGTCATTTTTTTCATAATTTTCATCTTTTTTTGGGTGATAAACGGGGTTTAACGCCATTTTTACCGTTTTTTCTTAATATAACGCAAAAAATGTGATTTTTCAAGTATATTCTGTGATATCAGTTCTCCACTTTGGTCTTCAAGTCATCCATGATACCGCCAAAATACCACCAGTTCCCGTCATTCTTTTTGTCACGGTAGGACATCCATTCGCCCATTTTCACCATTTCAGCATGCCCATCGGCAAATGCGGTGCTGATCTGATTGCTGTGCCAGTAGACAGGACACCCCTTGTCCGTTCCCCAATAGTGGGTCGTGCGGCATGTGCTGCTCTTCAACGTCTGATCGTATGCGTCGAAAACAGCCTGAAAACGGGAGGGCGAGGCAAGACGCTGCGTGGGACGGTAATAGGTTTCAGCATTGTCGATACCGCTCTTGTCGGCATTCCAGGTCGTTGAATTCAGCGCGTAGGAGCAGTCGTAAGACCACCGTTCAGACTCCCCCCAGACGGTTTGACTGCAAAAGACCATTTTCCGATCCATTTCGATCATCTGACTCCAACGTTTGTATTTGTTGTCAATGGAACCGCTGGGAGCGGGCCAGAAATCCTGATACGAGTCCGCATACAACGCCAGCCCCTTCATACACGAATTCACATTGCTCAAACATACGATCCCCCGCGCTTTGGCTCTTGCCTTGTTCAAAGCGGGCAGGAGCATCGCTGCGAGGATTGCAATAATGGCAATAACGACCAACAGTTCGATAAGGGTAAACGGAGTCGGGAGAGAAAGGGAAACCTTTTTGGAAAAAGGTTCTCCCTTTCTCCCCCGAAC